>NZ_JBDJNE010000017.1:0-58851 GCF_039674265.1 Brucella sp. TWI559 | reverse complement strand
AGCCATGGGCGGTGTGCCGGGCTTTATCGTCGAACGCCAGTTGGCGCACTTCAAGCTTGTACATCCTGATTATGAAGCCGGTGTGCGTGCGGCGCTCAAGACGGCGCACGGATACTAAAGCGCGTTTTAATCTGATTAAATCAGATCGACGTTCTCACCATAAGTTTAACGCGCATCTTATCCGAAAACCGTTCCAAACTTTTCGGAATGCGCGTTAATGCAGACTTTCTAAATAAAATAATTTATCAAAAATTACATCTACTTGGTGATTTTGACATCGCCAACTAAGTAATATTTATCTTGTAGGAAAACTTATGTTTAAAAAATTAACGGCCGAGTTTATCGGCACATTCTGGCTTATATTCATTGGTTGCGGTTCCGCGATTGTTTCCGCAGCATTCCCTAATCTTGGGATTGGTATTTTAGGCATAGCTTTTGCATTTGGTCTGAGCCTCATGACGATGGCTTATTCAGTTGGTGGAATTTCAGGTGCCCATCTCAATCCCGCAGTGTCGCTGGGATTGGCTGTTGCGGGCAAATTTCCAGCCAAATCTCTGGTTCCCTACTGGATAGCTCAGGTAGCAGGCTCGGTTGTTGCCGCTGGCGTTCTCTACATCATCGCCACTGGCAAAGCCGGGTTTGAAATCGGCGGTTTTGCAAGCAATGGCTACGGTGAACTATCACCGGATCACTACAATATTCTTTCCGCCGCGATCGCTGAAACTGTTTTGACGGGCATGTTCATCTTTGTCATCCTGAGCACAACATCGTCGCCTGCATTAGAAAGTATCGCACCGATTGCCATCGGCTTGTGCCTTACAGCGATAATTCTGATGTCTGGACCAATTGCAAACACATCTGTCAATCCAGCTCGGTCAACAGGTGTTGCGCTATTTGCCGCTGTTCCAGCTCTTAGCCAACTTTGGCTTTTCTGGGCGGCGCCATTACTTGGTGGTGTCCTAGGTGGAAGCGTTTGGAAACTTCTGTTCTCAAAATAAAATACTCTTGTAGTATATCAATACAGAGTGACCTTCTTGTTTTAGAAGGTCATTCTGACAGTTAATTAGCATAATTCTCAACGGTCGAGCGTATTGGGGCGGGGCGCTGAACGCGTTGCATAGTCAGGCGATCTGCCGGCTAGAAAATAAACTTCAAAAGATTGCTCTCGAGAGGCAGTTTCACTGGCAATTTTACCTCTAGAAAGGTTTTTTAACGATGAGTTCGACGTTTAAATCCTCCGGTACCCCCAGTCGATAGGCTCTGTCCAGCGCGGGATCATTCATTGCGAGTTCAAGGCTCAGTGCTGCAAGCGACGCTGCCGTTTGGGGACCTTCGCGAATGATTGAATCAGGCGATGAATGATCTATAATTGTGCCGAAGATTGATAGGGTGCCGTCACGATTGTCAAAAATTTCAATCGTTCTTGATTGCTGTGGGTAATCGATATGTGCTGCGGTGTTAACCTCCCAAAATCCGTGCTGGTTATTTCGGGGGTCGTAATGACTCCAGATACGGTTGCAGTGCGTATGACCGTTCACCCAGAGCACAACATTTGGAAAGCGGGACAGCAGTGCAATGAACTCGGCTCCACCGATACGGGTGTTGTCAGGCTGGCCAGCTGGCGCACGCTTGAGATTATCAAATGTAATCGAATTATGATGAGAGAAGATAACGATGATCGCGTCTTTATTTGCTGAATTAACGATTGATCCGTCAGTCGCATAATATTTTGACGAATTTTCCGTCAATTGGCGCTCCAGCCATTCGGCCTGAGGCGTATCAAGTGAGCCGTCAGGGCCGCCATTCGGATTGGTAGAATCAAGCATTATGCCGATGACGCCATCCGCCATATTGAATGCATAGTAGGCTGTCTGCTGGGCTAGATTGTCAGTTGAAAACCCGTGGCCGACGGGGCCGTAAGCGCCTGCCGCATCGAGATGTTTCTGTATAAATTCTTCCTTTGAAAAAGGGCGGCGATTTATCGACGGGACCGTATCCATGGATGGCAGGGAAGACATCAGTTCCTGTATTTGCGCGTTTGTTCCCTGAGTGACTGCGCCAATAAACATTTCAGGCGGCATCGCTTTGGGTAAGGCCGTGACCACCCGGTTCGAGACGCTTAGCGCGGATATGAAATCTGTGATGTTTCCCGCGCCAAAAACGCCATAGTCAAGCTGATCATGATTTCCAAAACCAGAATACCATGGCATTTTGAAACCTTCTGCTTTTACGGGTTGGCTTACCGCAGCTAAAAAGCCTTCGATTTCAGGGTAGCCAAATGCCCGTTTCCACAAATCGTCTTTATGTCCGTTGGATACGGGCTCTGGATGCCAGTAAGCATCGTAAGTTTCTTCGGTAAGGCCATGATTGCCCTGGACGCCGACATATTCCGTTCCGCTGGCGGACATGGTGGCCCATTCGCCATTCAGCAGTGCCAAGACGGTTTCAAGTTCGTGCATGGCGCGCGTATCGGCACTGTCACCGGTTGATATGGCAAAATCAAACTTTCGCCCGGAAACAGGCCCTTTAGAAAGAGCGTTCAAACGCCTGATCATCGCATCGAGCACATGCACTGTGAGCGTTTCTTGAGGGCGCCACGCGTTCGCCAACGGTGCCCCGTCAATGTTGCCATTTGGTCCACCATATTGGCGCATAAATGCCGCATGTCCCGGCGAAGAGGCATCAATAATATGCAAGTCTGTTATCTGGACAAAGGAAACAAGTGCTTTTCTGCTTTTCTCTCTGCCGTCAAATGCTTCTGACAGGTCTTGTCGCACGATAATAGGCCAGCCGTTATCGACAGCCGTTTTGCGATATGGTTTCCCTTTTTTTAGGTAATCGCCTGGAACAACAGATTCCTCCAGAGTGGTAACAGCTTCAGCGTAAAAGCGGCTCTGCGCCATGGCATTGTGGGAGGCGCAGCCACACACGGCAAAGGGTGCAGCACAACTCGCTTTTATAAAATTCCGACGCGAAAGAGCAAAATTAGTAAAAGAATATGATTTGATGCTCATAAAAATCTCTCTAGATCATGAAAACTGTCACGATGTTGACCATTTTTTGAATGATTAGGTCTATTTTTTGTTGTATTTTAATTTCAATAACAATCTGTGTATAAAAAATATTTTTTACTTGTTATTATTTAAGTATTATATAATATACATATGCGCGTTGTTCTAAGGGATTTAAGTTGCGATCTGAAACGACGCTGCTCGCAGTAAAACATCAAAAATATCTGGAAAAGCAATGGCCTCGGTGTGAAGCCCACTTGCCATGAAACTGGTAAAATGAGCACGCAGATGCCGACTGTATTATTGGAACATAAACAGCCGGCATCGAGAATGAACCGCATTCGCTGAGAGCGTGGTCTTGTCGGTGCGATGCGCCTGGGTGTTTTATCCGCCCGAAGCTGGCTCCCAGTTTTGGGGGACATGGAGCAATTGCGGAAACATGCATTCTACAAAACGCGCAGCGGTTGGCTGTGGCTCGTGATTGGCCAATCCAGGTCGCTCGTTGGCTTCGATGAACACATAATCAGGCGTTTCAGGTGATTTCACCATGAAATCAATTCCCACAACCGGGATGTCGATTGCGCGGGCAGCCTTGCAGGCGGCTTCGACGAGAGACGGATGCACCATTGCCGTTACATCGTGAATCGTGCCTCCCGTATGGAGATTGGCCGCCTTGCGTACGGTGATTTCGTGTGCATCCGCGAGAATATCGTCAAGCGTAAGCCCCTGCTGCTCAAGGCAACGTCTGGTCTCGGCATCAATCGGAATCCGGCTTTCACCGCCTGTTGCTGCAAGACGGCGACGTGACTGGACCTCGATAAGCCGTCGGATCGTGGATTTGCCATCGCCGATCACCCGCGGTGGTCGGCGTATCGCCGCCGCCACCAGCTTAAAGTCGATAATAACCAGCCGAAGATCATCGCCCTCAAAACAGGCTTCGAGCAACACCTGGTCGCACACTTCGCGTGCTTGTTTGATGGCGGCGCGCAAGTCTTTCATCGTCGTTACGCCGACTGAAATTCCACGCCCCTGTTCCCCGCGCGCGGGCTTTACGACCAGTTTATCGTGCTTTGCGAGAAAGGCTTCGAGCGTCTTGTCTTCGGCGTTTGCTGCTATCTGCTCGGGCACACTCAGGCCCGCTTTTGCGACGGTTCTGCGCGTGACGGCCTTGTCATCACAGATGGACATGGCAACACCCGATGTCATTTCCGAAAGGCTCTCGCGGCAATGGATCGAACGCCCGCCATGGGACAGGCGAAAAAAGCCGCCTTTGGCGTCTGTAATATCGACATGCACGCCGCGCCTTAGCGCTTCATCGACAATAATGCGCGCATAGGGGTTGAGCGCGCCAATTGCGTTGATCGGTTGCGCAAAGAATTTTTCATTGATCGCGTTCTTGCGTTTGATCGTGAAAAGCGGAAC
Source organism: Brucella sp. TWI559 (assembly GCF_039674265.1). Classification (NCBI taxonomy): domain Bacteria; kingdom Pseudomonadati; phylum Pseudomonadota; class Alphaproteobacteria; order Hyphomicrobiales; family Brucellaceae; genus Brucella; species Brucella sp. TWI559. Next base: position 54,418 of record NZ_JBDJNE010000017.1, on the reverse strand, counting down.
GCGGCGGAATTTCAATTTTTCATAAAGGCGGATTGCGTTGTCATTGTCGTATAGCACTGACAAATCCACGTGATTAAGCCCGCGTGCCTGAAAATGCTCGGCAAGCTTGCGCACAAGCTTTTCGCCAATACCCGGCTGTCGCGCCTGCGGATGCACGGCAAGGCACCAAAGTGAGCCGCCCTGATCCCTGTCGTTAAACAAACGTTGGTGATTGATGCCGGTGACAGTGCCGACAATTTCGCTGCTCGCGTCATCCTGCGCAACAAAATAGGTGACGGCTCGATTATCGCGTTCACATGAGAAGAAATCCGGGCGCAATTGCACCATGCCGCAGGCCGCATAAACGGCATTGATTCCGTCTGCATCGATTTCCGACACAGCGCGGCGAATGCTGATGCCACGCGTCTGGCGACCGCCGGCACGATAATTGGACAGATCAAGCCGGTAAGTGTGCGATGGATCGAGAAAGATTTCCTGCGGTGCCTGTGACAACAGCACATGCGGATCGCTGACATAAAACAGAATATCCCGGCTGGCCGGTGCTTCGGCGCGCAAGGCCTCAATGATTGCCTCGTTGCTTTCAAAGGTTTGTGCAAAAAGCAATCTGCCCCAACCGCAATCAAGCATCACATTGCGGTTGGTGGTGTCACTCGCGCCCTGCGCGTTGCCGTTTGAATGCTCCTGATAAAACCCTGCGCCTTCGGGTGTGCGCAGCCTTGTCAGCCTGTGCGAGAAAGCGTTTCTCCCTCTTGCTTTCTGCCGGGTCATGTCAACCTCACTTGTCTTTTTCATCTTAGGCCTCCCCATTTCAGGCCTCTTGCGTCTGAAGCCACATTTCCAGAAGTCCAGCCTGCCAGAGTTCCGAACCGCGCAACGGTGTGATGTGCTCCGACGGGTTCGCAAACAGACGATCCAGATAATCGCGCTGGAAAAGTCCGCGTTCGCGCGCCTTTTGCGATGAAAGCGCATCGCGCAGCATATCGAGATAGGGGCCAGCGATATATTTAAGCTGCGGAACCGGGAAATATCCCTTCTTGCGGTCGATCACAGCACTTGGGACGATCTTGCGTGCGACATCTTTCAAAATGCCTTTGCCGCCGTCGCGCAGCTTTTCCTCAGGTGGCATACGTGCGGCAAGCTCGACCAGTTCGTGATCAAGAAACGGCACCCGCGCTTCCAGACCCCAGGCCATGGTCATATTGTCGACGCGCTTGACCGGGTCATCGACCAGCATGATATTGCTGTCGAGACGAAGTGCGCGGTCAACCGGCGTATCAGCGCCATCGCGCAGCAAATGCTCTTCGATGAGATCACGGCTATAGTCGCGATCTGTCATCCAGTCGGGCGATAGCTGGGTTTTAAGCACATCATGCGAGCGGTCACAGAATGCCTTGGCATAATCGCTGACCACATCATTGGAGTCGACCAATGGCGGATACCAGTGATAGCCCGCGAAAACCTCGTCAGCCCCCTGACCGGATTGTACGACCTTGATATGCTTGGAGACTTCCTTGGAAAGCAGATAGAATCCGACATTATCATAGGAAACCATGGGTTCCGACATGGCGGCAATGGTGCCGGGAAGCGCATCCATCAGATCAGAAGACGGGACAAAGATCTTGTGATGGTCTGTGCCGAAATGTTTGGCGATAAGGTCGGAATAGACGAACTCGTCGCCTTTTTCGCCGTTGGCTTCTTCAAAACCGACAGAAAAGCTCATCAGTCCTGCCTGACCAGCTTCTGCAAGCAGGCCGACAATCAGGCTTGAATCCACACCACCTGACAGAAGAACGCCAACCGGAACATCGGAGATCATGCGGCGCTTTACGGCCAAGCGCAATTTATCAAGAAGCTGCTCTTGCCATTCTTCACGGCTGATGGCGTTGTCGCTTGGCCGACGGCTGTGCGGGGGCTGCCAGTAGATACGGTCGCGAAATTCACCATTGGCCTGATAAACGCGAATGGTGGCTGCTGGCAGCTTGCGCACGCCATTATAGATGGTGCGCGGCGGTGGCACCACGGCATGAAAACTCATGTAATTATGCAAGGCTGCGCGGTCGATTGACGTGTCGATGCCACCAGCTTTAACAAGCGCTGGAAGCGTTGATGCAAAGCGCAATGCGCCATTGACTTGCGCAAGATAGAGCGGCTTGATGCCAAAACGGTCACGGGCAAAGATTAGTTTGCCGGTATCGCGCTCATGGATGGCAAAGGCGAACATGCCGTGAAAACGCGAAACGCATTCCTCGCCCCAGGCATGCCACGCCTTGATGATCACTTCTGTGTCGCCATCGGAGAAAAAGCGATAGCCCATCGCTTCAAGTTCCGTGCGCAATTCCCGGAAATTATAAATACACCCATTAAAGACGACGCTTATACCCAGATCTGCGTCGATCATGGGCTGCTGGGATTTTTCAGACAGATCAAGGATCTGCAATCGCCGATGTCCGAAACCGACATGACCACGCACCACGATGCCAGATGCATCTGGACCTCTGGGCGCAAGGCAGTCTGCCATTTTCGAGATTGCCGAAACCGATGGTGTTGCACCATCGAACCTGACTTCTCCGCAAATTCCACACATAAAAAGGGTCGAAACCTCCATTGTAGTAACAACAAATGAGGCCGTCGTATGAGTGTATCGACGGCCTGCACATATTGCTAATGCGCATGCGCCGGGATGGTTCCGAAATTTTTGCTTTTTACGGATTTTGGCTTTTTGACAGCAGTTTTGCCTTGGAAATCATGTGTTTTTCGGCTGAAATCATGTGTTCCAGGGCTATTTTGCGCGCATCTTCGGGGCGGTTTTCAATCAAAGATGCCAAAAGGCGATGCTGAAACAACAGGCCTTCCTCGCGCGAGCTGGGTGTGGGATCGGCATAAATTGCGCGGGCGAGGGGCATATCACGCAGCAGCTTATGGGTAAGGCGGCAGATAAATCCGAGAAGCCGGTTGGGGCAACGTTGTGCAAGCTCGCTGTGAAAATCGAGCTCTGCTACGCGCTGCTGAAACTGATCATCAAGATTTTTCGGCGCGCGGTCGTAAAACCGCATCGTGCTTTCCAGCCTTTCCAGATCGGAACTGTCCAGCTTGCCTGCAAGCGATGCCGCAATTTCCGGCTCAAGCAGCTTGCGTATGGCATAAATCTCTTCAAGACCCGGTTGATCGAAGAAAAAATAATGCCCCAGCATTTCCATAGCATGTTCCGCCGATGGTTCGGCTACGAAAACACCGCCGCCGGGGCCGGTCCGCGTGAACAGCAGGCCCTGGGTTTCAAGCGCTTTCATCGCTTCGCGCACTGTCCCTTTTGCCGCCTTGAATTGGTCAATCAGGTCTTTTTCCTGCGGCAGCCGGTCACCGGGTTGCAGGCCTTCTGTCTGAATGACATGCCGGATACGCTCAGCAATCACCTCGGGCCGTCGCTTCGCTTTGCCTGGCGAAGCAGCATGAAGTTTGGTGCGGCTGTTTTGGGCCATGCCTTGCTACTCTCTTTTTATACGCGGCGCGCTATCGATAAGCTGACGTGTATAGGCATGTTGCGGGTTGGTAAAAAGGTCTTCCGCCGTGGCTTCCTCGACTATTTTCCCATAATACATCACAGCCACGCGGTCACTGATCGCCTCAACAACCGCAAGGTCGTGACTGATGAAAAGATAGGACAGGCCAAATTCCTGTTTCAACGCATCAAGCAACAGCAGCACTTGTGCCTGAACCGAGACATCGAGCGCACTAACCGGCTCATCAAGAACGATGATTTCAGCATTTGCTGCAAGTGTTCGGGCTATGGCGATGCGCTGCGCCTGTCCACCGGAAAACTCATGCGGATAACGTGATAAGGTGTCTTTGGGCATTTGAACGGCGTCGAGCAGCTCTTCCATGCGCCTTTGGCGCTGGCCTTGCTCAAGCCCCCCAAGAAGTTTCAGCGGCGTTTCGAGGATTTGTCGGATGGTCTTGCGCGGGTTAAGCGAAGCAACCGGGTCCTGAAACACATATTGAATAACTTTGCCAAAAGCCCGTGGCCCGGAACGTCGAAGAGCGCTTGCATCCTGACCGGCAATTGTCATTGTTCCATCGCTTGGGTCTGTCAGGCCCACCAGCATGCGCGCCAAAGTGCTTTTGCCGGAACCACTCTCGCCGACAATGGCCAGGGTTTCACCACGTGCCAGAGTAAGCGAGACTGACTTGACCGCTTCGACGGTGTGGCGCTGTTTGCCAAAAATTGTGCGTCCGCCACCAAAGGTTTTGCTCAGATTGTGCACGCTGATTGCTGCGTTTGTCATGTTGCAACCCCCCTCTGCTTATCATTGAACAGCTTTGCAACCCGGTCGTGAAAGCTCCCTCCCTGACCCAGTTCCGGCACGCAGGCAATCAGCCGCTTGGTATAGTTATGCTGCGGATCTGCGAGCACAGCCTTTGCGGTGCCTGTTTCAACGATTTCGCCATCCTTCATAACGGCAACGCGATCACAGATTTCAGAAACCACGCCAAAATCATGGGTGATGAACAACAGTGCCATACCCCGTTCGCGTTGCAGATCGCGCAGCAATTCGAGGATACGTGCCTGCACCGTGACATCAAGTGCGGTCGTGGGTTCGTCCGCAATGATAATATCGGGGTCGTTGGCAAGCGCCATAGCGATGCCGACGCGCTGGCGCTGACCACCGGAAAGCTGGTGCGGATAATGGTCTGCGCGCTCGGGAGCGTCGGGAATGCCAACTTTCTCAAGCAAAGCGATTGCCCGCCTTCGGCGTTCGGATGCGCTCATCGTGCTATGCGCGCTGATTGCTTCCTCTACTTGTTTGCCGATTGAATACATCGGATGCAGCGTGGTCAGCGGATCCTGAAACACATAGGCAACTTTGCTGCCGCGCGTTGCAGTCAGTTCGGTTTCCGTCATATTCAGCACGTCGTTCCCATCAAGATAGATGGCACCATTGCGGATCAATCCAGGCGGTGAGGCAACCAATCCCATGATGGAAAGCGCTGTCACGCTTTTGCCAGAGCCGCTTTCGCCAATCAGGCCCAGGCATTCGCCACGATTGAGATGCAGCGATACTTGCTTGACCGCCGGTGTATAGCTGCCATTGTTGACGAAGCCGGTTTCGAGCTTTTCAACGGCCAGAGCTGCGTCGGGCATCGCGGCTTTGGGCACGTTTCTGTTTTTGGCAATGGCGGTTCGTGCGCCGGGTCTTGCCAATGCACCGGAACGAAGCCGTGGATCGAGCACATCGCGGACGCCATCGCCCAGAACATTCAGGCTGATGACAATCAGAAAAATCATCAGGCCCGGCACAATGGAGACATGCGGTGCCGTGAACATTTGCGCGCGGCCTTCGCCAAGCATAGAACCGAGATCGGCTTGCGGTGGTTGTGCCCCAAGACCCAGAAAGCTCAAACCGGCTGTTTCAAGGATCATCCAGCCCGCCGTTGTCGACATGGTGATGACAATCACCGGCAACACATTTGGCAGCACTTCTGTGAGCAGAATTGAAATATGCCCCTTGCCTGAAAGCCGTGCGGCATCAACAAACTCACGATTGGCAAGGCCGAGTGCGGTGCCGCGCACATTACGCGCAAAGAAGGGAATATTGACGACCGCAATTGCATAAAGTGCATTCATCAATCCCGGCCCAAGGGCTGCGACGATTGCAAGCGCCAGCAGAATATAGGGGAAAGCCATCAACATATCGACGCCGCGCATCATCAGATTATCTGTGCGTCCGCCTGCATAACCCGCAACGATGCCAATGGTTGAGCCGATGATTGCGGCAATCAGCGTGGCTGCAAAGCCAACCGCAATCGAAACACGCGAGCCCCACAGAAGGCGGCTGAGAATATCGCGACCGAGCTGATCGGTGCCCAAAAGATGCCCCGCGCTAAAGACGGGTTGCAGCCTGTTGGCGGGTGCTGTCGCATACGGGTTCGGCAGCGGTAGGATGGGCACGATGAGGATGAGAACGCAGATCAGTGCCAGCAGGAAAAAGCCAAAAGCTGCAAGGCGATTGCTCATCAGCAATTGCCATGACGACAGACGTTCAGGCGTGTCCGAAACTGCGCTCATGTGCGTATCCTCGGATCAAGCATGGTCTGGATGACATCGGCAAGCAGATTAAACAGCACATAGCTGGCTGCCACGATCAGCACGCCGCCCTGCACAAGCAGGATGTCGCGGGTAGAAATCGCCTTGACCAGCATGGCGCCGATACCGGGCCATTGAAACACGGTTTCAATATAGACCGCGCCGCCCAGCACAAAGCCTGCCTGAATGCCGATCACCGGGATGACGCTGACAAGAGCCGCACGAAAGGCATGTCCGTAGATCACGCGGCGCTCGTTCAGCCCCTTGGCGCGTGCTGTGCGGATATAATCTTGCCGCAGCACTTCAAGCATTGCACCGCGCGTTAATCGTGCAATCACACCAGCCGCAACCACGGCAAGGGTGGAAGCAGGCAGGATCAGGTGCCAGATGAGATCTTTGAGATCACCGCCGCCATAGACCGCATACATGCCGGAAGCGGGAAGAAGACGCCAGTGAACCGCGAAGAGGTAGATCAGCAGAAGCCCAAGCCAGAATGACGGGATCGAAATGCCTGCCAGAACGATGAAGGTGATGGTGCGATCTGCCCAGCCAAACTGACGAACGGCTGAGACAATGCCTGCGAAAAGTCCGAAGATCGAACAGAGCACGAGCGCAACGCCTGCCAGAATGAGCGTGGCATGAAACCGTTCCAGCACTTCATCAAGCACCGGGCGGTTCAACACGAAGGAGCGCCCGAAATCCCCATGCAGGAGGTTGCTGATCCAGATGAAATATTGCTGGATCAACGGCTTATCAAGACCGAGGTCGCGGTTGATCCGCTCGACATTTTCCGGCGTGGCATAAGAGCCGAGGAGGGCTGTTGCGGTGTCGCCGGGAATTGATGCCATCACCAGAAAGACGATGACAGATAGTCCGAAAAGCACGGGAATGACTGCGACGAGCCGCTTGAGGATATAGACTGGCATTGGCTCTCCTCCGCTTTATATTTTGCATCAAAGGCTTTGGCAAATTTGCGCCAGCCACATGATTGCTGGCGCAATGTTTTATTGCTTGGTTACATCTTTGAGATGCAGCAGAAACGAAGGTTGAAGCCTGAAATTCTGCACGGCTGCGGTGGTGACGGCGTTTTGTTTCCAGTTGGCCACGAAAAGCCATGGCGCATCGTCGTGAACAATCGACTGAATCTCGCCATAGAGCTTGCCGCGCTCCGCCTGATCCGTTGATTGACGCGCTTTGGCCAGCAGGTCATCGACTTTGGGATTGGAATAATAGCCGGAGTTAAACCCGCCCTTGTCTGGCAATGCTTCGGTGCGCAGTGTGAGGAAGGGAACCGTATCCGGGTCATTGGTCATCCATGCCATTTCGGCCATGTCCGCCTTGCCATCAAGACCGGAATTCACACGACCAAGGAAGGTGTTCCACTCGTAGGTTTCGATTTTCACTTTAAAGCCTGCGGCCTGAAGATCGGCCTGAATGGCAGCACCCATATTGATCGGATCAAGCATCCCAGAGCCGCCTTCCGTGACATAGAAGGTCAATTCCGGATTGGTCTGATCTGCTTCCTGAAGCAGGGCTTTGGCTTTTTCGAGATCATAAGGATAAGGCTCGGTCGTATCGTTAACCCAGTTGAAAGCGGGCGGCACCGGACCGGCTGCAACGGTGGCAGAGCCTTGCAGGACGTTATCGACCAAGCCTTGTTTGTTGACCGCGTAATTTGCGGCCTGACGGACTTTCTTATCTGCAAACGGACCGCTCTTCGTGTTGAGAATGTTAAACCACACATGGGGCCCGGCCTGTTCTGCGACAGCAAAATTCGCATCCTGTTTGAAGGTCGCAAGGTTATCCGGCGGCACCTCAACCATGATGTCGATACCGCCTGCCATCATTTCAGCGACGCGGGTATTGGCATCGGTGATAGGCCGGAAGACAATCGCATTGAGTGTCGGTGCCCTGTCCCAATAATCGGGATTGCGCTCAACCACCACGCGCTGACCGGATTGCCATTCAGCAAATTTGAACGGACCGGTTCCCGATGGGTGGCGACCAAATTCAGCGCCATATTGCTCAATTGCGGTGGGCGAAACAATCAGCCCGGTTGGATAAGCAAGGTTTGAAAGAAACGGTGCAAAGGGTTCTTTCAGCTTGAACTCGACGTTTTGCGTATCGATGGCATTCACGCTTTCGATGGATTCAAAGTTGAAAGACAGCGGGAATGGACCGGTATTATAGAAAGGGTGATCCTTGTTCAGCATCCGCTCGAAGTTGAATTTGACCGCCTCGGCATTGAAATCGGAGCCGTCGTGGAATTTGATACCTTCTTTCAGCTTGAACTTATAGGTTTTTCCGTCATCTGAGATGGTCCAGCTTTCCGCAAGCGCTGGCTCAATCTCAAGCGTCCCATCCTTATAGCGCACCAGACCATCATAGACGTTTACAAGGATACGAAAATCATTGGTTGCTGTCACCGTATGAGGGTCGAGTGATTGTGGTTCGGCGATCTGCCCCACAATCAGCACATCGGGCGGTGTCTGCGCGCCAGCGTGAAATGTCACTGAACCCAGAACCAGAGTGGCCGCGGTTAAAACGGCGCGAAATAACCTCTTCATCAGCGGTTCCTTTCGTTTGGCCATGTTTGCCTGCAAGTCTGTCTGGGTTAATTTATAGGGAGAAAATAGAGTTTATCAATAAATTATCATAATTAATTTACGCGCATGAAAAAAGGCGGGATGAACCCGCCTTGCCAATGTCGTCGCCTGAATGGCTATTCTGTCGGCGTGTCTTCGGGCTTCAAATCCTGCTCAGCCGTGGTCGATGTCTGATGGGTGAAGCCCTTGAGACCCTTGGTTGTTTCCTCAGCATCGCGCTTGATCTCGACATCACTCATTGCATAATGAACGCTCAGCTTTGCGATGGAGGTGAGTGCGCTCAAATGAATGCGCTCATAGCCATGCGAGGCATCCACACCAAAGGTCAGAAGCGCCGTGCGCACATCATGTCCGGCCTCGACAGCCGATGCCGCATCCGAGCGATAATAGCGGAAAACATCTTTCTGCACGGGGATATCGTGCTCGCCGCAGAGCTCGTATAGCTTCCGGGTGAGGTGATAATCGAACGGGCCAGTCTGGTCTGCCATGGCAAGCGTTACACCAAACTCCGATGAGTTCTGTCCGGGTGCGGTTGTGCCATTATCGATCGCCACAAGCGATGCTATTTCAGGAACAACGACAGCAGAAGCACCCGCTCCGACCTCTTCAGCAATCGTGAAAAGCCAATAGGTGTCAACGGGCGTTTCAATATTCAGGCGTTGCATGGCTTCAAGAGAAGCGAGCATGATGGCAACGCCGGCCTTGTCATCGAGATGCCGCGAAACAATAAACCCGTTGTCAATGAATTCCGGCATTGGATCAACGGCAACAATATCGCCCACATCAATGCCAAGTTCGATCAGGTCTTCCTTGTTGCGGGCAAGCGCATCCACGCGCAGCTCAATATAATTCCAGCCGACAGGGAGCGTATCCACTTCTTCATTAAAGGTGTGACCGGAGGCTTTCAGCGGCAGGATGGAACCGCGATAGATACCTTTGGAGGAAAAGATCGAAACGCGCGCACCTTCGGCAAAGCGTGCCGACCAGTTGCCAATTGAAACAAGCTCCAGCCGCCCGTTTGATTTCAGATACTTAACTTGCGCTCCGAGCGTGTCTAAATGGGAGACAATACCGCGCGCTGGTTTGCGGGATTTTCCATTGCGACGTGCGCGGATCGCCCCGCGTCGCGTCAGAATGACTTCGAGGCCGAGCCGCTCCAGTTCGCGTGCAACAAAATGCACCGCTTCGTCTGTGAAGCCGGTCGGGCTTGGAATTGCCAGCAGGGCCGCTAATTTTTCGAGGAGATAGTTTTGATTGATCGCAATTTTGGTCATGCCTGATAATTTATTGGTAAGTTTTCAGACGTCAACTGTCGAATATAATTTAAATTTTTATACAGTCGTTCCGGCTTTATCGATTTTTCCCCGTGAAATATCTATAAACAACTAAAAAATATCAATCACTATAGAAGTTTTATGTATTGAAAATATTCAATTAATTTACGTATTCTAATCATGTATTTTAAATATTTATTAGTTTAAATTGAAATTATATCTAATTATTTAACATATTTGCTTATTTAGTGAAATAGTCGATTTTGTTAAATATTCAGACACCGGTTTTGTATAAGAGAGTTGAGCGCAATAGCCGTGGGGAATAGTCCTGATGTTGAGCATTCGTAATGGCAATGACAGGCTCTTTATTGCGCTCGCGGCCATTCTGGGAATTTTAATTACTCTTATGCTCGGCCAAATTGAGCTGGTGCGTCTGTCTTATGCTCGACTGAATGATTATCGCGATAACGTGCTGTCCAATGCAGTTGATGTCGCCCATGATGGGCGCAATACGCTTGCTTTAATCAATAGCAGTGATCGCGAACCGTGCTCGGATGAGGATTTAACAGAAATCCGCCGTCTTGCATTTAAGGCACCGTTTTTACGCGATGTTGGGCGTGTGGAAAACAACCGGATCATCTGTACGGCGCTCTGGGGGCGTTTCTCTCCGCCGGAAGTTTTGCCGCAACCAGATCGCGTGGTGGATAATGGACATCATTTGTGGGCGAATGCATCCAATATAGGCAAGCACTCCGGCAATGTGGATATGGTCGCGAGGGGATCAGCCATCGTCTTCACATCGCCGATTGCATTCGCTCTACACGAGAAAGCAGATGCAAATTTGAGTGCACATGTGATCAGCCGCGACGGCCATTACATCTATCGTTCATTTGGTGATGGTAGTCATCTGCAGACGGATATGCCGCACCAGCTTGCATGGTATGATTTAAGGTCTCGCCGTCTTGTTTCGCGATGCGATGACGATTTTGATATCTGTGTGATTGCAAGTCTTACCGGGGTCAGCGTGTTACAGCAGCCGGTTGGCGTATTGCTGGCGATTGCAGGCTTTGGGGCACTGGTTGGTGGAGGAGGGGGGCTTGCTGCGGTTCGCTGGCGGCGGGGATATGCATCACTGCCTCAGCAGATAAAGCGGTCAATTGCTACGGAACGCATGAGTGTTGTTTATCAGCCACTGGTAAGGCTGCATGATGAGAAAGTGATTGGCGCTGAGGTGCTGGCGCGCTTGCTTGATGATCTCCATAACTCCATTTCACCGGACGTTTTCATTCCGATCGCCGAGAAGCTTGGTATCATCGGGGATGTAACGCGTCTTATCATACGCAATGCGCTGAAAGAGATGGAGCCTTTTCTGAAAAATAATGGCAATTTTTATTTGAGTATCAATGTGTCTGCGGAAGATGTTCTCGACACTGAATTGCGTGTTTTTCTTGAAAATGAAGTGAAGCGCCATGGCTTGTCACCATGCCAGATCATTTTGGAAGTGACGGAACGTTCAACGGCACATCATAGCCATCTCATTGAAAAGATGAAGTCGTTTCGAGAGAGTGGTTACGAGTTTTTCATTGATGATTTTGGAACAGGCTATTCCAATCTCGCTTATCTGGCAAAGCTTCCAATCAGCGGTATTAAGATCGATAAAATGTTTACGCAGGCAATTGGAACAGAGGCAGTCAGCGCTGAAATTGTCGAGAATATCTGTAGCATTGCGCGCCGCCTCGACTTGAAGATTGTTGTCGAGGGGATCGAAAAGCCGGAGCAGGCCGCTTATGTGTTAAAGCTCCACCCGGATGCTGTCGGTCAGGGTTGGCTGTTTGGACGCCCGGTGCCAATTGCTAATTTCAGTCTGAAACGAGGCAAAGAAAGCTGACTGGCTATGGCGATTGAATGCTCTGAGTTGTTAAAGGTTTCAACCGGCGCACAGTGTTGGTGTTCAACGGTGTCGCGGGCTGGTCAAATGGAAGCGCGGGAAGATTTCCATATTGAGATAGTCTTCATCGAAGCTGGAAATTTGCGTGAGGGCTGGCTTGTTGAGAAATTCAACAAGATTGTTGCGAAAAGTCAGCAAGCCATCGCTACGCAGCTCCCGTAACATACGGTTGATATGAATGGCGGTTAGCCCCAGTGCATCGCCAAGCTCTGTCTGGGTGAGGGGGCAAAAAAAGGAAACCGCATTGCCCGTGCCGTTCAAACGCGCGCGATGCCCGAGTTCAAGCAATAGATGCGCCACACGTACCAGCCCGCTGCGCCGTCCGATGCTGATGACATGTTCAACAAGAATGGCGCGCTGTCGCGCCATCAGCTCTATAAAAGTCATGGCCAGGCGCGGCGATTTCACAAGACATTCCGTCAGGTGGTCGAGAGAAAGTTCAAAAACGGACATTTCGGTCACCGAAATCAAAGTGTAGTAATTAAAGCCGATGCCCGTGCGGAAGCCCAGAAAATCCCCTTTCATGGGAAAGTCGAGTATCTGGCGATCTCCATCGGCCAGATCACGATAGATGCATCCCCAGCCGCTCTTGATAATGTGAAGCGAGTTTGCCCAGTCGCCCTGACTGCTGACGATGGTGTGGGGTGGATAGGTTTTCACCAATACGGGCAGCGCACCAAGAACGTTAAAGTCGTTTTCTTCAAAAACCGCACCAATTGGCGGGCTCTCCAGAAAATGGCGCAGTGTTTTTGAATCGTCAACATTCACAATCATTGGCATTCGTCCTGCCGCCGCCCAAAAATTGGAGATTGCTTCTTTAGCGATTCGATTTTTAGTGATCGTTTGGGGGCCGAAGCGCTTCCATAAATGTCAGCGAGCGCTCCTATTTTGACAAGGTAGTAATTTCTACCACTAATTGCGTATATTTATAATATTTCCCTAAACCATATTTCACGTAATTGCCTAATCTAGGTTAATGACACTGTTTTAAAATTCGGGCAATCTTCTAGGTAACAAAATAAAAAATAAGAATTGATTACGAGGTTTAAAATAAACCTCTCGGAAATCATAAACAGGTGGCCGCTGCGCTTAACTCATTGCGTTTTAAGAGCAATGAATCGTGCGCTTAAAAGGGGCTAGAGGGCAAAAAGATGAACGTTTCTCCGAGTTTTAACAGCAGAACCAGTGAAAATAATAATAAAAGCCAGGTTATCGCGAAAGATTCATCATCAAAGTCAGCAGATTCTTTTGATGGTATTCTACCGTTACTTGTTATCATCGATAACCGTGCATTGGACCGTGAATGCCTTGCACATGGGCTCAACAACCACAGTATTGAAATGTCGATTGCCACGTTCAGTTCGTTTGAACAATGGCAGCATCAGCGGCGTGGACGCACTGTCCGCGCGGTCCTTTTCAACATTGGTGGTCAGAAGGTTTCGGACCCTGCGGTCGGCAATTATCTCAACCGCATCGTCAATGATTGCGGACCCGCTCCGGTGATTATTCTTGCGGACAAAGAAGATATTTCGCAGGTTCTCAAAGCGCTCGATTATGGTGTCAAAGGGTATATCCCGACCTCTGTCAATGTGAATGTCTGCGTGGAAGCGCTGCGGCTTGCCATGGCTGGCGGCACCTTTGTTCCTGCCAGCAGCGTGCTGGCTCTTCGTCACGCGACCGACCCCAATTCGCACCGGCTCCAGCCTCTGGGTGGTATGTTTACCCTGCGTCAGGCGGAAGTGGTCAATGCGCTGCGTCGCGGCAAGGCGAATAAGATTATTGCGTATGAGCTCAAGCTTCGTGAAAGCACGGTCAAGGTCCATATCCGCAATATCATGAAGAAGTTGAAGGCGTCCAACCGGACAGAGGTTGCCTGCATTATCAACGAGATGTTCCCTTCGGAAACATCCTTTTCCGATCTGCAATAAGCGTCGACCGTCCCCACCGCACAATCTTAACCAATTGTTTTAACGCGCTTCTTACCCGAAGATCATTTCGGATGCCTCGGGCTGCGCTTTAAAGGAGATTTCTTGTGATCATCTCCGATGTTTCATCAGGGAGTGCGCGTCAGCCGCTGGCTGAGCTGCTTGAAACCGTAAAACGAAGAAAACTCTTGCTGATCGTCCCTGTCGTGGCGGGAGCATGCATCGGCTTTGCAGGTTACCTCACGGCACCTGTCAGCTATGTGTCGGAATCGGTACTGGTGCTCGATATGCGACGCGTGCAGGCGCTTCCAAATGAGAGCGCGATTACACCTTTGCCGCAGGACAGCCCGGTTCTGCGGTCTGAACTTGATATTATCAGTTCGCGCATGATGGCACGCAAGGTTATCGACATTCTGCAGTCCGAAAATATTTTCGTACCGACGGAGTTTCGTTCGCGCACGGTGCTTTCTTCTGCGGCACACAGTGCGACGCAGGACAGGGGCGCGCGAGACGTCGATGCGGTTGCGCGCGAAAGGCAGCGCATTGATCTTCTGCTTTCTCGTTTGCGCGTCAACAATGATGGGCGTTCCTATACGATTTTCATTTCTTATCGCGCATCCGATCCGGTTTATGCGGCCCAGGTCGCCAATGCTTTTGTGACGGCTTATCTTGAACATCAGATTGATGTGCAGCAATCGGCTGCGCGACGTGTCAGTGAATGGCTCGGCGAAAAGCTTGTGACATTGCGCAGCAATCTTGAAGATGCCGAGCGTGCTGCTGAAGATTTCAGACAGAAATCGCGCCTTGCCGGTGATCCGGGCCAGATCAGTTTTCAGGCGCAGCGGGTCGCCGCATTGAACACCGAAATCGTGGCTGCAACAGGTGCGGTATCGCTTGCCGAAGCACGGCTTCGTACAGCAGAGTCTCTTAAAAACAAAAATGAAGCGCCAGCCCTGACCGAGGTTCTGGCGTCGCCTGCCATTCAGTCCCTGCGCAACGAACAGGCGCGGGTCGAGCGCCAGCTGGATGAACTGCGCTCAAACGGCGCCTTGAAGAGTGCTGAAATCCCGGTTCTTGTAGCGGAGCGTGAGGCGCTCAAGCAGCAGATCACCGCGCAGGTTGATGAAATCACCAAAAGTCTCGGCAATGAAATTCAGATTGCCCGGCAACGGCGCACAGGGCTTGAAGCCGCGCTCAGGAGCGCTGAGGCAGAACTGGGCGAGGCCAATAAGGCGCAGGTCAAAGCCGTGCAGCTTGACCGTGAAGCCAATGCAAGCCGCACGGTCTATGAGAGTTATCTTACGCGTTACAAGCAACTCATCGAGCAGGACGGCATTGCGGTGCCCGAAGCACAGATGATTTCGGCTGCCGAACCCGCCATGGCCAAAGCCAGCCCCAATCTTGCAAACTGGCTGTTGCTGGGTTTGGGGCTTGGCGCAATGGTATCGCTCGTGGGTACTGTATTGCGGGAGACCTTCGACAAAATTCGTCCGGCACAAACCGCTTCCTTTACGCTGCCCGGAATTCCGGCTGCAACTTTGCTGCCGCTTTCTAACCAGCTGACTGTGCCGCTTCTCGTCAACCGTGGACTTGATCCGACCAGTGCTTTCGGACGTGCAATAAAATCGGTGCATGATCGTTTGCGCTTGCTCACGCGTGGCCGCGATTCACTGGCTCTTTCCGTGGTGTCTCTCACTGAGAATGAAGGGAAAACGCTGCTTATAACAGCACTCGCCCAACAATTTGCGGCATCGGGTGTGGCCGTCGCCGTGATCGATGCCACCAACCGGCATTCGCGGCTTTCCGAAGCGTTCGGGCTGCCCGGAACTGGCTATGGGGGCGTTTCAACGGATCGCCAGATTTCAGGCGCAACGCTTATTCATGATCACGGTTCGGGGATCGACATCATTACGCCGGGCGATCATCTGCGGGAGGGAGATTGGCTTGCAGAACTGATTTCTCAATTGCGTGCGGATCACAAGATTATCCTCGTCGATCTGCCTGCCGTAATGGAAGACAAGCGCGCGGTTCTGCTCTCGCGGGCAACCGATACCACGCTTCTGGTCGTGCAACCGGGGCACAAGGATCAACATGCAAATCATGCGCTGATCCAGACAATGGCGGCAATGGGTCGCAAACCTGCGCTTGCTGTGGTGAACCAGGTTTCGACCTCCTATCGAAGCTGGATCAATATTGTCTGGGCTTATTGCCGACCCATGGGCAGACGAACAGGGGCATTTCTGCGCGCCGCAATAAAGCGGCGCAACAGAGCTACTGATAACGCCCAAGATAGGGCCTGAGGGTTCAAAAATGCTAAAGAGATCAAGCATATCCAGACACGCTCGTTTGATGGCGCAATTCCGGGCGACGATGCTGTCAGGCTTTATCATTCTTGGTGTGGGCCATGTCGTGCACGCACAAACGGAGGCACCAGCACAGGCTTATCGCGTGAGCCCGAATGATGTTTTGCAGGTGACCGTTTATGGCCAGCCATCGCTCACCGGGCTTTATCCTGTCGATGTGGACGGCAATATTGGCTATCCGGTGGTTGGAAATATCAATGTCAGCGGCCTGACAACCCCGCAGATCAGTGAAAAAATCGGAAGCGTGCTTTCACAACACATTCCGGGACTGACCGTGACGGCGACGATCAATCAATATGCGCCGGTTTTCATCGTTGGCGATGTGAAGGCTCCGGGGAAATATGAATTTCGCCCGGGAATGGTTGCGCTTCAACTGATGGCGCTGGGTGGCGGGGCTGGCAAAGGCGAAGCGCCTGCGGTGACAGCGGGCATGCAGCTTATCACGGCGCAACAGGAATATGCCGATTTGCAAATGCAGATCACCACAACAAACATCCGCCGGGTGCGTCTTCAGGCCGAGCTTAACGGGGTTGATTTTAAATATGACCTGCCGGATCAACCGGGTGGCAATAAACAGGCGACTGCGCTGAGTCAGCATATGTTGGATGGTGAAAAGACCCTGTTCAATGTGCGTCGCAGCAATCTGGCGGCGGAGCGTCAGGCACTGGAAGCGCAGGTTGCAAGCTATGGCGACGAAATCCAGACGCTGCAGCAAAGTATCAAGCTTCACGATGCAGAAATTCAATTGCTGCAAGAAAATGTTGAATCAAGCAAATCCCTTGTTGATCGTGGACTGGCTGCGAAATCCAATCTTCGCGATATGGAACGCGATCTTTCGGCAACCCGCCGGGATGCACTGGAACTGGGATCGTTTCTGGCCCGTGCAAGACAAAATCAACTCGCAGTTCAACAGCGGATCGCCAATCTGGAAGAAGTGCGCAAAAGCGAGGCGGCAAACAGTTTGCAGGAACTGGATCTTAACATTGCGCGTATGGAATTGCGTGCCAATGCACAACTTCAAACCATGGCTGAAATTGCCAAGTCATCTGGTAATATTTCATCGTCAGATATGCGCCGCAAACTGGTCTTCACCATCAGCCGCAATGTCAGCGGCGCCTTTGAAGATATTGTTGCCAATGAACGCACCGAAATCAAACCCGGTGATATTCTGCGCGTTGAGCTGGATATGAGCCAATTAACCGGTTCACCGTCATAACGCACTGATTTGAAAATCACTGAACCAAAAGGCGCTTCACATTCATGAAGCGCCTTTTTAATATTTGGTGCGGAGCCTTTCACGCTGCGATGGACGCCGCACCGTCTTTGACCCAGGCTTGATAAACCTTTGCAATGCCATCTCTGAGGCGAATATTCGGCTTCCAGCCCAGCGCATGCATCCTGGACGTGTCCAGAAGCTTGCGCGGGGTTCCATCGGGTTTGCTCAGATCATGGTCCAGCCTGCCTTCAAAACCCACAACATCAGCGATCGTCAAGGCAAGCTCGCGGATCGAAACCTCTTCACCGGAGCCGATATTTATGGGCTCAATGCTGTCGTTGAATTGCAGTAAATGCACACACGCATCCGCAAGATCATCGACATGCAGAAATTCGCGCAAGGGCTTGCCACTGCCCCAAAGCGTGATGTGATCGTAACCGTTGATCTTTGCTTCATGAATGCGGCGCATCAGTGCCGGCAAAACATGAGACGTGTTGAGATCGAAATTATCGTTCGGCCCATAAAGATTGGTCGGCATGGCGGTCATGAAATGATTGCCAAACTGCCGCGAACAGGCTTCCGCATATTTCAATGCCGCGATTTTTGCGATGGCATAGGCTTCATTGGTGGGTTCCAGTGCCCCCGTTAGAAGTGCGGATTCGGTGAGCGGTTGTTGCGCATCGCGGGGATAGATGCAGCTTGATCCTAGCCAGAGCAGGCGCTTCACATTTGAGACATGGGCCGCATGAATGACATTCATGCCGATGGCGAGGTTGTCGTAAAGAAAATCTGCCGGATATTCAGAATTTGCGAGAATGCCCCCGACCCGAGCCGCTGCAACAATGATAACATCGGGTTTGTGATGCGCAATAAATTGCTCCGTCGCACTCTGCCGCGTCAGATCAAGATCGTGATGCGCAATGGTTATGAGGTCACAATCCTCCGAATGAAGACGTCGCAAAATTGCCGACCCCACCATGCCGCTGTGACCGGCAACGAATATTTTCTTGCCCGACAGCGCATAGACAGGTCGAGGCATTTCATTAGCCATAGAAATCATTGCGCCCAGCCTCCCGCATGATGTTGCGCATATCCCAGTCAACCATTTCGGTGACGAGATTTTCAAAGCCGGTGGTGTGCTGCCAGCCAAGCCGGTTCTTTGCCTTGGAAGCATCGCCCAACAGAAAATCAACTTCGTTGGGGCGGAAATAGCGTGGGTCGATCTCAATCAGGCATTGCCCGGATTTTCGGTCGAGGCCGATCTCGTCAACGCCATCGCCATGCCATTCGATGTGCTTGTCCACGGCTTTGAACGCGTGCTCAACAAATTCACGCACCGTATGGGTTTCGCCCGTGGCGAGCACATAATCATCGGCCACATCTTCCTGCAAAATGCGCCACATGCCTTCAACATAATCGCGGGCATGGCCCCAGTCGCGTCGCGCGTTCAGATTGCCAAGCCGCAATTTGTCCTGAAGCCCCCGTTCGATGGCAGCAACCGCGCGTGTGATCTTACGTGTCACGAATGTTTCGCCGCGCAGTGGGCTTTCATGGTTGAACAAAATACCGTTTGAGGAATGAAAGCCGTAGGCCTGGCGATAATTAACTGTCGTCCAATAGGCATAAAGCTTTGCGGTGGCATAGGGACTGCGCGGCGCAAACGGTGTTTGCTCGCTCTGGGCATCGGGCGAGCTGTTGCCGAACAGTTCGGATGTTGATGCCTGATAGAAGCGGCATTTATCGCCCAACCCCAGAATGCGCATGGATTCAAGCAGACGCAACGTCCCCAGTGCATCTGCATTGGCCGTATATTCCGGCGTTTCAAAACTCACCTGAACATGGCTTTGTGCACCAAGATTATAGATCTCGTCGGGACGCACTTCCTGAATGACACGGCATAGATTGGTCGCATCGGTCAGGTCGCCAAAATGCAGCTTGAAGCGGATCTCCTCCTCATGAGGGTCTTGATAGAGATGGTCGATACGCGAAGTATTGAACGAAGAAGACCGCCGTTTAAGCCCGTGCACCCGATATCCCTTGTTGAGCAGAAGCTCACTGAGATAGGCGCCATCCTGTCCAGTCACGCCAATGATGAGAGCTGTCTTTTCCTGCAAGGTCTTTCCTCCGACCAGAGTTTGATACAGCCATGATAGCGATTTGAGCGCCCGGCATAACGGCTTCAAAACGGTATGTGAGGCGCTTTCCATTCCACTTAGGATGAGCATGACAAAGCGCGGAACATGCGCTGTATCAACCAAAGAAGTAGGCATCTCGCCTGCGGAGTATGTTTCCTATGCGATTGGGCTTCTTGCGGTATGGGAGAGGGTATCGCCATGGTGTTGGCAACCGAGCAACAGGAAGCCAAAATCATGCGTGTCGTGCTTGCCAACCGGTATTTTTATCCCGATCAATCTGCGACGAGCCGAATGGTGACAAGTCTTGCGCATGAACTGGTGCGCGAAGGTGTTCAGACGACGGTTCTTGCCAGCCGCAGCTATCACGATAAAAGCAAAGAGACATTGCCCGCACGTGAAACGATAGACGGTATCGATGTGCACAGGATTTGGACGTCGGGTTTTGGCCGCAAAAAGCTTATGGGACGTGCGGTCGATTACGCGACATTCCACCTCTCCGCGGCCGCATGGTTTGCGACCCACGCCAAAAAAGATGATCTTTGCGTGGTCTGCACAGACCCGCCTTTGCTTTCGGTATCAGCGGCGCTGCCGATCCGGTTTCGCAGCGCACATCTTGTCAACTGGGTTATGGACCTGTTTCCAGAAACGGCCATTGAACTTGGGTTGATGAAACCCAAGAGCGTGTCGGGCAGGCTTGCGGTTGCTTTGCGCAACTGGTCGATGCAGCAAGCAGCGCTAACGATCTGCCCGATTGAACGCATGGCGCGGTTTTTATCAGCCAAAGGCATTGCTCAAGAAAAGCTGGCCGTTGTTCATCACTGGGCCGACAAGAACGAAATCCTGCCGGTCCGTCGCGACGAAAATACATTGCGGCATGCATGGGGCCTTCAAGACAAATTCGTGATTGGTTATTCGGGAAATTTTGGCCGGGCGCACGAGTTTGGCACTGTGCTCGATGCAGCAGAACAGCTTCAAACGATCCCTGATATTGCATTTCTGATGGTCGGCGAGGGGCAGCAACGCGGCTATGTCGAGCGCGAGGTGAAGCGGCGCGGATTAACCAATGTTATCATGAAGCCTTTCCAGCCCGTCGAACAACTTTCAGAGAGCTTGAGCGCGGCGGATGTGCATCTTGTCTCGCTGAAACCCGCACTTGAACATTGCATTGTTCCCAGCAAGTTCTATGGCGTTTTAGCTGCCGCACGCCCAACGATTTTCATCGGTGATCCTGAGGGTGAAATAGCCAATGTCGTGCGTGATTTTCACTGCGGTCTGTCGCTCTGTCCGGGTGAGGTGGAGATGCTGGTAAGCGCGGTGCTGCTGCTGCGAAACTCGCAGATCAATCGCAACGCGATGGGCAACAATGCCCGTTATTTGATGGAGACGGCCTATTCAAGAGAGATCGGTGCGGCTGTCTGGCAGTCCGCTGTCGGACGCATCGGCAAGAAAAGCGGGTTCACGGCGATGCCTGTTCTCGACCGCCCGTTTCACGCGGAGAAACTGTGATGGATGGCTCGTTTGTTGTCAGTCAACTCGGCGCGCGTATGCACTATGCTGTACCGCGCATTTTTGCCAGTCATCAGAAACTTGCGCATTTTTATACCGATATTTGCGCGCTTCAGGGGTGGCCGCGATTGTTAAATGGTCTGCCCTCATCGGTGTTGCCTGCATCGGTGCGACGGCTGATCGGGCGCACGCCGCAGGATATTCCGCAGGACAGGATGACGACCTTCCCAAGTTTCGGCCTGCATTCAGCGGTCCGCAGGCTTTCGCATCAGACCGGGCCACAATCCACCGCCAATGCGATCTGGGCAGGTGAAACATTTGGCAAACTGGTTGCAGCAAGCGGATTTCACGGAGCCAGTGGGGTCTATGCCTTTAGCGGTGAAGCCTATGAATTGTTAAGCGCTGCAAAAAAGCAGGGTCTCTATACGGCGGTCGAACAGATGATTGCTCCGCGTGGCGTTGTGGACCAACTGGCCTGCGAAGAAGAGATTTTAAACCCCGGTTGGCAGCTCTCAGTTGCGGATGACGTAAACGCCGAGGCATTTGCTGCCAGAGAAAAGGCGGAATGGCAGATCGCGGATGCCGTGATTTGTCCTTCAAACTTTGTCGCAAAGCATGTCATTGAAGCGGGTTGTGCATGCGAGAAAGTGATTGTTGTGCCGTATGGGGTCGATGACCGTTTTTTGATCGGGCCGCGCCAGCGCGAACCGGGACCATTGCGGGTTTTGACAGTGGGCGCTGTGGGTTTGCGAAAAGGCTCGCCCTATGTGGGCGCGGTTGCACGAAAACTCATCGGGCAAGCACAGTTTCGTATGGTGGGGCCCATCGATATTCAGCCGGCTGCACAGGAAAAGCTTGGCAATGTGGTTGAACTGACTGGCCCAATCCCGCGCAGCGAAATGCGCGCGCAATTTCAATGGGCCGATGTGTTTTTGTTGCCATCGCTGTGCGAGGGTTCGGCAACTGCCTGCTACGAGGCATTGGCTGCGGGGCTTCCGGTTATTTGTACTGAAAACACCGGCAGCGTCGTGCGCCATCGAACAGATGGGTACATTGTGCCTATCCGCGATGTTGATGAGACTGTCGAAATTCTGCGCGAGTTTTCGGACAGTCCCGCAACCCTCTCCAGAATGAGCGTCAATGCCCGTGAAAGAGCACGTGATTTTACGGTCGTTCGCTACGGCGAACGGCTGGTTGAAGCCTTATCTCACTATTCAGCAGGGGCTGCTTCATGAATATTGTGCATGTGATAGGGTCTTTTGATCCCGCCAAAGGCGGTCCGCAGGCCGTTGTCGTGCGTCTGGCTGCGGCGCAAGCCGCGCTGGGACATGAGGTAACGATTGTCAGCTATAGCGACGACGAGGTGAATTACCGTGCATCGAAGGCGACCGCTACGATCCCTGACTTTGCCAAGGTGCGGACATTTCTGCTGCCCATGCCGGATATTCGGGAAAAATTGCTGGGGAGCCGCGCATCAAAGGCGATGACGGCGCTTATATGCGCAGCAGATTTTGTGCATATGCATGGCGTTTGGGAAACCAACTTATTGAGAGCCGCGATGCTTTGTCGGCGTTATGCGGTGGCTTATTGCATATGCTGTTGCGGGATGCTCGATCTATGGAGTATGCAGCAAAAATCATGGAAGAAGCAGCTCGCCTTAAAGCTTGGTTTTCGCAAAATGCTCAATGGTGCAGCCTTCATTCACGCACTTAATCAGGACGAAATCGACCTGATGCGGCCATTGGGATTGAGGCCGCCCGCAATCATTATTCCAAACGGCATATTCCTCAATGAAGTTGAGGGCGGTGAAGGCGACAGGGCTGGGTTGCCTGATCGGCCTTTTGTGCTTTTTCTGTCCCGGTTGCATTATAAGAAAGGTCTCGACATTCTGGCTGATGCTTTTCGTCAGATCGCGCCTTTGTTTCCTGAAATTGACCTCGTGGTTGCAGGACCCAATGGCGGTGCGGAATCTGAATTTCGCCAAAGCATTGCTCAGGCCGGTCTTGAAAATCGCGTGCATGTGACCGGTGGACTTTACGGTCCGGCAAAGATTGCAGCACTAAAAAATGCTGCCTGTTTTTGTCTCCCCAGCCGTCAGGAAGGGTTTAGCGTTGCGATTACCGAAGCGCTGGCCTGTGGCGTGCCGGTGGTCATCACCGAGGCCTGTCACTTTCCGGAAGTCGCGCAAGCAGGCGCTGGTGTTGTGTGTAATCTTTCCGCTCAGGATGTTGCAGCCGGGTTGATTGCGATCCTTGAAAATCGGGATCTTGCGGGCGCGATGGGCGCTGCTGGCAGCCGTCTGGTGCGTGAGAATTATACCTGGCCGCGCATTGCCCTTCAGACCATTGATGCCTATCAAAACTGTAAAGTGTCCAACAAAGGGAGCGTTTCCGGTTTGGGCAGGCTCAACTCAGTTGCGTCTGCATAAGTTTTATCTCTTTGTTTTTCCCCATCATCTCACGCAAAGCCGCTTCGTACTTTTGCTGGAATGCTTTAACTGGCTAACTTCCGCCGTGCACGGATTGGCTTTGCGGGATTGCCGGCATAAACCATCCATGGTTCCATATCGCGGAAGCTGACCGCCCTTGCACCCAAAACAGCACCTTCACTTACCGTTACACCCGGTCCGACGAAAGCTTCGGCGGCAATCCATGCGCAAGCCCCAATCACAATGGGAGAGGCGGTCAGCGGAAAGCCGTGCTGATCGATGTTGTGTCCTGCCGTGCAAAGATGTGCGCGTTGCGAAACAATGGCATAGGGCGCAAGCGTGACGGGCGCAACATTGTAACAAAGTGCTCCCGGTCCAAGCGAAGAATGTGCATCCATCACCAGATTTTTAGGCCACCAGATGCGCACGCTGCCGCGCACAATAGCTGTTTTGTGGATGGAGGCGCCAAAAGCGCGCAATATTGCCCCGCGCCAACGCCAGAGAAAAGACGGCGTCCATGCTGCCAGCATAAGCCATGTCACCTGCCAGCAGAGGCGCTGCAAACGGT
This sequence comes from Brucella sp. TWI559, assembly GCF_039674265.1. Classification (NCBI taxonomy): domain Bacteria; kingdom Pseudomonadati; phylum Pseudomonadota; class Alphaproteobacteria; order Hyphomicrobiales; family Brucellaceae; genus Brucella; species Brucella sp. TWI559. The sequence goes on along the minus strand of NZ_JBDJNE010000017.1, from coordinate 30,370 downwards.
GGTTGAGCGTGAAAGTCGCTCCTCCCTCCATGGGGCGGGAAGATTCCTTGCGACCGCTTATCGTGATGTGGCTGTCTGATCGCGATGCAATGGACATTGATTTCATCCTTTACATGAATTGCGGAACTGTCGGAGTGTGTTGCAAAGCGGTTGGCAGGCTTACCGAGCGGTTGTGTATGCGGCAAAGCCATAAAACCGGAATGAGGAAGATCGCCATATGAATCCATACCGGAATAACCCAGTCTGTCTGATGTGAAATGGCATGCATAGCTGGCACAATGGACAGCATGTAGATCAATTGTCCCAGCATTTCGCCCGCCATTGCGGTTTCCCAGAGCCGTCTCATGACCCAGGCCAGAAGCAAAAATTTAAACGCGCCAAAATACCAGAAGGATGCAAAGGCATCCACCAGGCCTGTTTCAGTGGTGCCGGTGAGTGGATTATAATCGCGGCTCGGTTTGGGCGTGTCGAACTGGAGCGCTTCTTTCAGTTTTGCGCCGACAAGCTGTGCGGGAACAAACGTAAAAATTACGCGGTTCCAGTGAAATTTGCCATAATCGAATTCAAGCCGCCGGTCGATTTCGTCGATGCGCTGCACCGCATTGCGCATTTCGAGACCACCACGCTCCAGCGTCTCGGTAAAGTTAGCCGCATAGTCGATCTGCATGATGTCATCGAGAACGAAGCCCGAGGCCGCACGCGTAATCTGGCGATAATCGCCCATGCTTGTCATCAAAAACGTACCTGCGAGAATCCCCAGCGCCATCAGAATGCGCGGCACGACCAGTCGATGGTAGAACCAGAAAGGCAGCAATATCATCAGCAGAAGCTGAATCGCTTCGGCGCGCTTGCCGGTTACAAGAATGCGGTCAAGATAGAAGATGAGATCGAAAATGATGATGGCGAGAGCAAGCCATGAAGGGCGGCGTGCAAAGCAAAGCAGGGCGATCGCAAGGCCATAGGGCATGAGCTGCGCAAAGAAGAGATAAACAACCGGCATACCCGTCATTTGCATTCCGATGGATATATCGCCGGGGAGGCGGCTTAACAGGAAATAGAAGACAGCCCCGAAGGCCGACAGCAGCACGGCTGCCCATATCAGCCGCCGCTCGCTAAAACTCATACGAAGCATCCCGATAGGGCGGTTGGTCATGCGCCAGCCCAGAGCCAGCATTAAAAGCGACAGTATGCCCATGAGCATGGTTTTGGCATAAGCGCCCGATGGCAAAAATGGATCGTGCATTAGTGCCGGGATCTGCGGCAACAGGAAGCCGAAAGTCATCACGCCTGCCAGAAACGGAAACTGATACATGCGTTCTGCTTTAAACAGCAGACCGCCTGCCAGAAACCATGCGACCAGCCCGACAAAAATCCATGTAAGCGATATGTTCATCCGCTGCTCCCGGAGAGCGCACAGAGATTGGAAGCGTTGAACGAGGTCGCGTCCGCCACAAGGTCTGAAAGATAAATGCGGCCAGAGGCTAAGTACCAGCCAAGTTTTACATATTCTTTTGCGATAAGCTCCATATCAGCAGAGGTGGTCGGAAAACCGACTTGCCTGCCATCGCCGCCAACAGGGGCCGAGCTGAAATGCATTTGCGGGCAGACGGCGCGAAAACTCGCGATGGCCCGGCGCGAATGATACCAGTTTGTAACGATAAGGGCCTTTTTTGCGTGTATATCGCGCATGACGTGTGCTGAATAAAAGGCATTCTGCCAGGTGCTTCCCGAACGGCATTCGATAAAAATCGCCGAAGGGTTCACGCCATCGCGCACCATGATCTGCTTGTTGAAAAGACAGTCACCATCGCCGGTGATCAGAATATAGGGAGAACGGCCTTCTTTCCAAAGTCTTGCTGCCTGTGCGGCGCGTGGCGGACCGTCGCCGCCGGGTACAACAATGACATCTGCCCGGCTGCCGTCATCCTGCAATGTCAGCAAAGGTTCTGCATAGAACATTGCAGCAAGCCCGAACAGAACGGCACAAGGAAAGACAATGAGCAGCATCATACCATACGCCGTTCCGGTTCATTGCTCTCAGCACCATGCCGGGCGGGCGTTTCTGCCCTCACACGCAAGAGGTTGCGCCGCTGCTCCTCCATCTTGATGATGATCATAAACTCATACGCCGCGAGAAGCCGGCAATAGAGATAACCCGGCTTTCCATCGAGAAACCCGCGCCGCACCAGATACATATAAAGAAAGCGCAGCGAGGGCCGGAAAGGCATGTGATAAGAGAGCGATTTTAGGGCGCGCCGACGCCGTTCCGGCGTGCTTGATAATAAACCGCCCCAATCAATCTTGCGCTCAAGCAGGCGATTGGATGATAGATCAGCCTCTGCCGATGAATAGCGATTATGTTTGTCGTACCAGGCCTCAAGCCCCTTGTTAAAACTGTAGTGGATGAAATGGGCCTGTAACGCGCCTTCCGGGCCGCCGCTGGCGCGTGAATGCACCGAGCGCTCGAAACGCACACGATCCGGGCGCACCAAGCGCGTAATCCATGTTGGATAAAGACTTGCGTGCTTGATCCAGCGTCCCATGAACATGTTTTTGTAACGCGCCTTGAAAAAGACCTCTGGTCGCGTCGGATCGGATGCGATCGCCAGCATCTCGTCGCGTAAATCTATGGGTGTTATTTCGTCTGCATCGGGTGTGTAGACCCAACTATGTTTGAACTGGATTTCGGTAAGACCATACATGCGCTGCCGGTCTTCCGTGTCATAGCATCGTTGAAAAATCCGCGCGCCTGCGGCTTCTGCAATTTCCACTGTGCGGTCGTCACTGAATGAATCAAGCACGACAATATCATCGCACCAGTCAAGTGAGGCGAGACAAGCGGGCAGATTGGCCTCTTCGTTCAATGTCATGATGAGAACGGAAACACTCATGAAGTTGCCTCTGGGAAAGTGATGTTGGCTTTTGCTGGCGGGGCGGCTTCCACCGCAATGGGGCGTAGCGTTCTGTTGGTGCGAAGCACGAATGCACTATGCGCAATGGCTGGCAGAATGAGCGCTACGAGCATTGACCATGCCGGTATTTCAAAACGTATGGCTGCATAGGCTGCGGCACCGGCACAAAAGTTGAGCGCCATGATAGCCATTGCGCTCTGGCTGTCGGAAAAGCCGTTATCAAGAAGAAGGTGGTGCAGATGCTGCCGGTCTGGAGAAAACGGACTTCTGTGTGCCGCAAGCCGCCGCACGATGAGGCTGAGCGTATCGATGACCGGCACAATGACCACCCATATCAGGATCGGAAAGGCAGTGGCTACGTGCATGTCGGAAAGGATGAGGATTATACCGGCAAGGGCCGCGCCCAGAAACGTGCTGCCGCCATCGCCCAGAAAGAGGCTGGCTTTTGCGCGCCATGGATGACGCATGTTGAAAACAAGGAAGCCGATACAGGCTGCCGAAAGCGCTAAGCTCTGCACCCCGATGCGGTTTTCCGTAATGCTGAAGCTGATCACGGCAAGCCAGAAAAAAGCAGCCGCACTTGCAGATCCTGCCAGGCCATCCACACCGTCGCTCATATTGACCGCATTGACGACACCAACCACAAAAGCAAGCACCAGAACCACGAAGAGTGGTCCTGTGAGAACCTGCGTCGCTACGGCGTCCATGACACCGGAAGAAAAGCCGAGATGGACTTGTGTCAGCCCAGCCATGCCGATCATCATGAAAGCGGCCAGCACCTGTATTGCAAGGCGGGGTGCAACAGGCAGGTTAAACTTGTCATCCAGCACGCCGGTTACAAGGATCAGAAAAAGGCCGGGCAGCAAGAAACTGGCATTGGCTGATCCCGTCATGGCGGGTGTCAGAAAAGCGGCCGCTGAAAATGACAGGAAAATCGCAATTCCGCCGCACAGCGGAACGTGACCGTCATGTGTTTTACGCGTGTTCGGGATATCGATGAGATGCCATTCGCGCGCTAACCCGCGAAATCCCAGACAGAATGCAACCGATAAAGCAAAAGCCAGAAGCGTGATCCAGAAAAGGCTGATCATGTTTCCTCCCAAGCACATGCAAAATTAACACGAAGTCAATTTTTAACGGCTCAGACGGGCACCGGCGACTTGGCTATAAAGTGCTGCCCATACTCCTTTCAGGTAAGGGTTAACACCAAGGGCCACATTTCCCATGGGCTGCAAATGTCTATTCTTGTGCCATGCAGTAAAGCGGCCTTCGCTGCTTTTGCGCCGTCCGGGGGGTAGAGTGTTTTGAAAACAAACCCACAGATCAGCATAAAGCCCTGTAACAGGAGCATGTCATGAGTGGACGCCGCCGGGGCATTCTCATGGCAGCCCTCGAACAATATGCAGGCCTGCTGTTTAACTTTCTGACGGTGATTGCTGTTTCCCGCTTTTTAGGTCCTGCGCAAACGGGTGCTGGTGTTGTGGGCCTGAGTATCGGCGCGATCGTCTTTTCTTTTCGCGAATTTGCCAGCCCCGAATTTCTTATCCGCATCGACAAGGTTCGGGATCACGACATCAGAACCTCGATGACTTTTTTGATGATGGTCACGCTTGTTTTGTCAGCGGGGCTTTATCTGGCGCGGGAATATCTTGCCGCGTTTTATCATGAGCCATCGCTTTTGCTTTTCCTTGACATCACAATCCTTGCCGCGCTGGTCGAAAGTCTGTCATTGCCTTTGGTGGCGCTGTTGCGCCGCGAAATGGCATTTGGAAGACTTGCCCGTATTCGCACTGCCGGATCAGGATTTGGCGCTGCCGTCACCATTGCGATGGCCGCTCTTGGCTTCGGGCATATGTGTTTTGCATTCGGCTTGCTGGCCAGCGCATTGATGACAACTGGTCTTGCCATGGCAATCTATCCGCCAAAACACCTGCTGCGTCCCTCCCTTGCAAGCATCCATACGGCGTGGCGTTTCGGCATTTATCTGGGAGGCAATGCGGGTTTGAACAAAATCTGCGAAACCTTCCCGCAGCTTATGCTTGGACGATTCATGCCGATCGCATCGGTTGGTATTTATAATCGCGCCAATACATTGAGCGGATTGCCGGATCGCATCTTTCTGTCCGCGGTGTTTACCGTGGCGTTTCCGATGCTTTCGGCACATGTGCGCGCAGGCGGCGATGTCAGCCGCGCCTATGTCCGCGCTTTGTCCTATATTTCTGTGGTCTATTGGCCTGCACAGGTTTTGCTCGCACTTCTGGCTTATCCGGCGGTGCAAATTATTCTAGGATCGGGCTGGACGGAAGCAGCGCTGATTGTTTCCATCACAAGTCTTGCAAGCCTGTTCTGGTTTCCGGTTATTCTGACATATCCGCTTCTGATGGCGCTTGGTGCCAACCGTGAAGCGTTTGTATCCAATCTTATCTCCAGATTGGTTGCGACAACAATTTTATGCCTCGCCGCATTCCATGGATTGTTGGCTGTGGCATTAAGCCAGTTCATCAGCCTGCCATTTCAGATGGTTGTTGCTGTTGTTTATGTGCGAAAACATGCGCCCTTCTCCTATCATGTTCTGGGAAAAGAACTGATGAAAAGCGCACTGGTGACGATATTGGCCTTGTCTGGCCCGCTGCTTCTGGTCGCAATGGATGGGTTTAGTCTTGAAATGCACTGGTCAAGGGCGCTGGCTATGGGCGTCACTGCGCTCGCAAGCTGGTTTCTGGCATTGTTTGTGGCACGCCATCCTTTCAAGGAGGAAGTGGTGCCGGTTTTGCGCTGGCTGCTTGGAAGATTTGCAAGCCGTTTCAGCGCGTCAAGACACCTTTCTGAACCTGCAGAGTGAGCCGTTGATGAGCAATCTTCCAACGATTGATGTCGTCATACCAAGCTATAATTATGCACGTTACCTCACGGCATGCAGCAACAGCGTGTTGTCTCAAACCGGCGTTGATTTGCGACTCTTGATTATTGACAACGCATCCGAGGATGACAGTGCAGATTTGGCCCGCGATCTGGCGGCGCATGATACGCGGGTCGACCTGCTGTTGCGGTCAAAAAATGTCGGGCCGCATGCCTCCTTCAATGCTGGGATTGATTGGGCGCGGTCTGATTATTTCCTGATTTTGTGTGCAGATGATCTGCTTGTTCCCGGCGCGTTGGCGCGTGCAGTCTCTATGCTTGAGCAATATCCTGACATTCATCTCGCGCACGGCGCGATTGAGAAAATCTCGGAAAACGAGAAACCGCCGCACAGACTTCCACATATTGGCAAGGGAAACTGGAATATATGCTCAGGCGCCGATTTCATCACGTTCGCCTGTAAACATGCTTTTAATCCGGTTTATGGTCCAACGGCTGTGGTGCGAACGTCAGCGCAAAAAGAGGCTGGCTATTATCGCCCTAAACTCCCACACACAGATGATCTTGAAATGTGGTTGCGGCTGGCTTTGCTGGGTGGCGTGGCCTCAACTGACAGCGTGCAAGCCTATGTGCGTGTTCACTCCAAAAACCAGTCTGCAAATGTTGCTGGCATTATGCATTGGAACAATGAGTTTGAAGACGCTTTTCGCTCATTTTTTGAAAATGAGGGTATGACCTTCCCCCAGGCGGCGCGGAATTTTATGGCTGCTCGGGATTGCCTGACAAAGCGGGCTTATTGGTCGGCATTGTCCAGTCTGGTCAGGGGAGAGAAGGGGGGCGCATCGCTCATGGCTTGCGCGTTAAAACGTCATCCGTCGATGGCCGTTATGCCGCCTATTGACTATCTGTTCCAGCGTCGGCAGCGACGTTCACAATTTGCGCACCTGAAGCAGATCGACGCGTAACATCTCTTCCTGATCGGCCAGCTGCTCACGGTAAAGCTTCACACCGTCTTTGACCGTTTTTGCAAGCTCTTCCCTGCGGCTGAACATAGTATCGATCTGGGTGAGCAATGTCTGCGGATGAAAATTTTCAATGTGATGGCAGAACTCGCGTAAGCCCGTGTCAATCAAAAGCGCGTCGTTTTTGCGTGCATAGCCGATTGAAATTGCAGGTCTTCCCATGGCGAGCGCGGAAACGATATTGTGGTATCGGCTGGCCACGACGATGTCGGTTTTGGCAATCTGCTGCATCAGATCATGCAGCGAAGCGACCGGCTCAAAAATGACTTTCTGTGCAGTGGCTGGCGGAAGGCGCTGTAAAAGATCATGAACGGCCTGGAGATCGCCTTTGTCGCCGGTGAGTAAGCGCACCTGTCTCCCATCAAGCAAGAGTTCGCTGATCAGTTGGGTCATCTTGTTGAGATAGTGATCGTAAATCGCCTCCCCATCGCGGGCGTGTTTTTTCCAGCCCTTATAGGTCATGACGCCCAGCCCAACGCGCTGGTCGGCATAGTTGCGCAATTCATCTTCCGGTGTCGGCAGCGAAAAAGCGATGTCGGCGCTGATACGGTCTTTACCGGTGTTCACACCCAGCGATTTCATGAAATCATAGGAAACCTGATCGCGATAGGACCGATAGGTTGCCATTTTGGATGCTCTGCGAAGGAACCATCGGCTCAAAGAATGTGTGACGGGACCAGCGCCGATTGAGACAAAAGCAAATCGTGTGCCTGCAAGTTTTGCCGCGACAGACCAACGCAAAACCGCAAAAGGCCAGCCAAAGGGATTTTCGTTAAAGTCATCAAGGATACCCGTTCCGGGAACGATGATCAGATCCATGCCGCTCGCAAGTGAAATGGCTGCGAAAAATCCGCTCAGGCGGCGCGGCAGCTGTAACAGAGCTTTATTGAGCACCCGAAAGAACGCGTTGTCTGATGCAGGCTGGCCGACCGGAACAGCCTCAATCTGAAACTTTTCTTCAATAATGTCCGGTCTTGAGCAGATGCATATGAATTGCGCGCCGGGGCAGTTGCGGTTCAACAGCTGCAGCATCGCTTCAAGCGATCCGTCATTGCCGGTGTTGCCGGAGCCGAACTGACCGAAAAGACCTATTTTCATAAAAAGTGTCTCCAGCTTCCTTTTGAAATTAAGCCTGTATGCGATTTTGCGAAAACTGGCAGAAGGGTGAAGCCCATCCTCTTATGTATGAAGCGATGTACCCCTCATAGACACACTGCGTCATCGTGGAATTTCGCTACACTGTGAAGCGGTATATCAAACGCCCCCCGATATGCCGGAGTGAGGCTTCGAGGGATTTGTTCCCTCGAAGTCTTCAACCAGGGGCAAGGGTGACGATCGTGAAATGTGCTTACTTTGTCCGTCCCCATATCGGCGGGACATACTCGGTATTTACGCGACTGAGCGCGTCGCTCAGACAGGCGGGTGTTGAACTGCGCTGGCTGGCAGCAGGAAGTGCCGGAGAGACGATGAGTCTTCCTTCTGCCGATCAGGGCTTGAGTGATGCCTTGCGCAAAGGCGATGCGATAGACCGCATGGGCGTTCTTGATGAGGAAACCCGGGCCAGACGCATGATCGCTTTTTTGCGCGATAACAATTTCAAGGCTGTTTTTGTCAACGTCTTGTCCAGTCGCTTTGAAACCAATCTCGTGCGTTATCTACCAGACGATATTCTGCGCGTGATGATCGTGCATAATATTACGCCCGGTACTTATGCCGCCGCACGCGAAATCCGCGATCATGTTCATGCAACAGTGGGTGTATCCAGACGTTGCCGCGATGATCTGGTCAACCATTATGGTTTTGATCCTGCGCAAACGCTGGTAATTCCGCATGGGCTTAACAGGACGGTTCATAAGCCAAATCGCCGTATCCAAAGCGATCATTCCGAGCCATTGCGTTTGCTTTATCTCGGTCGCATTGAGGATAATTCAAAAGGCGTCTTCTGGTTGCCCCATATTCTGCGCGAACTCAAATGCGACACGGATCTGACAGTGGCAGGTGACGGTCCTGATCTTGCAGAGTTACGCCATCGGCTTAAGAGTTTTGGCGATAGGATTCGCTTTACAGGCTGGGTTGCGCCATCCGATGTGCCAAGGCTTGCCAGCCAGCATGACGTGATGGTGATGCCATCGCGGTTTGAGGGTTTTGGACTTACGTTGATTGAAGCGATGAGCGAAGGCTGTCCCGCTGTCGTTTCGCACATCGCGGGTGTCACTGATGGTATCGTGACAGACGGAGAAGACGGATTTTTGTTTCCCGTTGGTGATTTTAGAGCTGCGGCGCGCCATATTGATCATCTTGCAGAGAACAGCGCGTTACGCGCCAGAATGGCAGAGGCCGCGTGCTTAAAAGTGGCGGACGCCTTCGACAATGATGTGGTGGGACGCACTTATGCCGGGCTTTTAGAAAATCTGGTGCAGAGGCCCCCAGCCATTGCACCCGCTTTACCGCTGTCACAATGGAAAATGCCCACCGCATTGCATTCAAGCCTGCGCAGCCGACTGCCCAAGCCCGTCAAGAACTGGCTCAGGCAGATGAGAGAACGCCTGAATACCGCACGCCCAGCAGTTTAAAAAGGGAGAGGGTCATGAACCTTTTCACATCCCGGTTTCGCAATTCGCAATTGCTCGGAAGCAAGGCGCATGCCTTGATACCGGGCGGATGCCATACCTATGCCAAAGGGGATGACCAATATCCTGTGCTGGCACCGGGTTTTATCCAGCGGGGTTCCGGCTCCCATGTGTTCGACGTCGACGGCAATCAATATATCGAATACGGAATGGGAAATCGCGCTGTGGGTTTGGGCCATGCCTATCCGCGGGTGCTTCACGCTGTGCGGGATGCATTACAGGATGGTTGCAATTTCACGCGTCCAAGCGCCATTGAAATTGAATGTGCGGAAAGCTTTCTCGAACTGATTGAGGGAGCTGAGATGGTCAAGTTTTGCAAAGACGGATCGGATGCAACCTCCGCTGCCGTTCGATTGGCGCGTGCCTATACCGGGCGCGATATGATTGCCATTTGCTCTGATCATCCATTTTTCTCAACCGATGACTGGTTTATCGGTACAACCAAAATGAACGCAGGGATTCCGGCGTCTGTCTCTGCATTGACGACGACATTTCGCTATAATGACATAGCAAGTGTGCAGACTTTGTTTGAAAACTATCCGGGCATGATTGCAGCCCTTATTCTGGAGCCTGCACGCGCTGAGGAGCCGCAGAATAATTTTCTGCATGAAGCAAGACGCATCGCGCATGAAAATGGGGCTCTATTTATTCTCGACGAGATGATTACCGGCTTTCGCTGGCATATGCGCGGTGCTCAGAGGCTTTATGAAATTGAGCCGGACCTTTCGTGTTTCGGTAAGGCGCTGGGGAATGGATTTGCGATTTCCGCGCTCGCAGGCAAGGCGGAATATATGCGGCTTGGCGGGTTGACGCAGACGGATTATGCCCGCGTGTTTCTGCTTTCTACAACCCATGGTGCTGAAACCCATGCCATGGCGGCGGCTATTGCCACCATGAAGGTCTATCGCGATGAACCGGTGATCGACAGGCTTTATGAGCAGGGTACAAAGCTTATAGAAGGCGTCAATGCTGCAATTGCAAGCCACGGATTGCAAAATCATGTGCGCTTGCTTGGTCGGCCCTGTTGTCTCGCTTATGCTACGCTTGATCAAAATGGTCAGGCGTCACAGGCATTTCGCACATTGTTTCTTCAGGAAACGATCCGGCGTGGTGTTCTGATGCCGTCGCTGGTTGTCAGCTATACGCATAGCGATACGGATATTGCACGCACAGTGGAGGCGATTGATGGCGCGCTTGGGGTCTATGCGCGCGCGCTTCATGATGGTGTTGAGACCTATCTAACCGGTCGCCCGTCACAGGTGGTCTATCGCCGCTTTAACGAAGCATCATCCTACCCACCGGCCACGCGATGAGGTTTTGGCGGGCGGGTTTAATTTTAACCTTGCTGTTGTTCACAACAGGAGCCGCATGGGTTGAACCGGTTTTTCCAATCAGGGTGAGTTCGGACCATCGTTATTTTGAGGATGCGCAAGGGCGACCGTTTTTATTACAGGGCGATGCGGCATGGTCGTTGATCGCTGAACTCAAGCGCGCCGATGCCACAATCTATTTGGCGGATCGCAGTAAGCGTGGGTTTAATGCCATTCTCGTCAATCTGATCGAACATCAGTTTTCCAGCAATCCGCCAGCCAATGCCTATGGCGAGCTCCCGTTTAAAAATGAGTCCTTCGGTGCGCTTAACCCAGCATATTTCGATTATGCCGCATGGGTGATCGAACAGGCGCAAAAACGAGGACTGGTTGTCTTTCTGGCCCCTGCCTATCTTGGCGTGAATGGTGGGGATGAGGGGTGGTTTGCGCAGGCGGACGCCGCGGGACCTGAAAGAATGAAGTCCTATGGTGAGGCGATTGCGCGCCGGTTTGCGAAATTTTCCAATATTGTCTGGGTTCTGGGTGGCGATTTTGATGCGCCGGATCGCGCACTGGTGTCTGAGCTTGCCGAAGGCATTGCTGCTATTTTACCCGATGCGCTGCAAACCGTTCATTCCGGGCGGGAGAGCGATACCGGTGAATTTTGGGCCGATGAGCGCTGGTTGGCGATCGATACGGTTTATACCTATGACGATGTTCATAAGACAGTGTTGGCGCGCAGCAAGGCAGGAAAGATGCCGGTGGTTCTGCTTGAAGCGGCTTATGAGAATGAGCGGGAAACCACAGCCCGCATGATCCGTCGCAATGCCTACGGCGCTGTTCTTGGCGGCGCAGCCGGGCAGTTTTTCGGCAACAATCCGATTTGGCATTTTTCGGGACCGGGTGTTTTTGCGTCCGACCAGCCCTGGCAAGATGCTCTGGACAGCCCCGGTGCGCGGTCGATTGCCGTGATGAAAGCACTTTTTGACAAGATGCCATGGTCACAATTGCAAGCAGACCATCATCAGAGCATTGCCCTTTCAGACGGCAGCTATGCCGCTGCTTTGCCCGATCACAGCCTTGCCGTGATTTATGGTGACGCTGGCAATTTCAGGGTGAAGCGCAGCGCGTTTGCCAAGGATGCAGAGGCTATGTGGGTCGATCCCGTCTCGGGTCAGTTTTTGCCTGCCAGCGATCCCGAAATGGATGGAGATGCAAGCGTCTATCAGGCGCCGCAACAGCGCAGGGATGGCCGTGAAAGCGACTGGATTTTGCTCATTGGCAGCCCTGAACAGTTGCAGCTCATCCATAAGGCGTAGTCAGCACGCCTTTTAGCTTCTTTTATCCACGCTTGTCCGAAGCAAACATGCCATCGGTCAACTCGCCGCTCCTGTGTGCACCCGCTAACCTATGTCAATAAACAAGGTGAGGGATTGGTTATGAAGGTACTTGTTACAGGGCATCAGGGCTATATCGGGTCGGTCATGGTGCCGACGCTGATCAATGCGGGCCATCAGGTTTCAGGCTATGACATCGGCCTTTATCAGCATTGTCTTTTTGAAGAGGGCGGCTCTGTCTTCAATGTACCAACCACTCGGAAAGATGTACGCGATGTGTCGCCGCGTGATCTTGAAGGCTTTGATGCGGTGATTCATCTTGCCGCTTTGTCCAATGATCCACTCGGCAATCTCAATGAAAACCTGACTTATGATATCAATCACCATGCCAGTGTGGCGATGGCGAAAGCCGCGAAAGCAGCTGGCGTCGGCAGGTTTTTGTTTGCGTCCTCGTGCAGCAATTATGGCATCAGCGATGCAGATCTCATCGATGAATCCGGTGAGTTGAAGCCTGTCACAGCCTATGGTCGCTCAAAAGTAAGAGCTGAACAGGAAATAGCCGAATTGGCAGATTCCAATTTCTGCCCGGTCTATTTGAGACCTGCAACCGCCTATGGCGTCTCTGCGTTTTTGCGCTTTGATATTGTGCTCAATAATCTCGTTGCCTGGGCCGTGACCAAAGGGTTGATCTATCTTAAATCCGATGGAACGCCGTGGCGCCCCATTGTGCATATCCGGGATATTTCCCGCGCCTTTAACGCCGCCATGCTGGCACCACGTGAAAAAGTGTTCAATGAAGCCTTTAATGTCGGCTCCACCGAACACAATTATCGCATCCGCGATATTGCCAGCATCGTTGCCGCGACTGTTCCTGATTGCCGGATTGAATATGCCGATGATGCAGGCCCGGACACGCGCTCCTACCGGGTTAGTTTTGAAAAGCTGGCACGGGTCTTGCCGGAGGCAAAGCCACAATGGGATGCCGCAGCCGGTGCGCGTGAGCTGCTCGCCGCTTACAGCCGTTCATCGCTGACGCTTGAGGAGTTTGAGGGGCCGCGTTTTCAGCGCATCGCCCATATTCGCAAGCTGATTGCTGAAGGCACACTCGATGCCAGTCTGCGCCGTCTCGATGAGCAGCCGCAACCACTTAGGATATCCGCATAATGGATAATGGGCTGGGCCTTCAACAGCAGGGTGCAAGGATCTATGCGCTGGCAAAGCGGCTCTATCCGATATGCCGCAGTCTCACGGGTGATGGTGTGCGCGAGACGCTTGCCATTATCGGTGAGCATTTGCCGTTGAAAATCCATGAGATTCCAACGGGAACACAGCTCTATGACTGGCAGGCACCTCAGGAATGGGTGATCCGCGAAGCTTACATTATGGATGCTGCGGGCAATCGAATTGTCGATTTTGCCCGACACAATCTGCATGTGGTGAATTTCAGCGTGCCGGTGCGGACGAAATTGCCGCTCGCTGCACTCAAAGAGCACATTCATACATTGCCGGATCAGCCCGATCTCATACCGTACCGGACTTGCTATCACACGGAGGCATGGGGTTTTTGTATGGCGCATCATGCGCTGATGCAGATGAAAGACGGGCTCTATGATGTGGTGATCGATGCGGAGCGTCGCGACGGCTTTCTGACTTTTGGTGAACATATTCATCATGGTGAAACAGAAGAGGTCTTCCTGCTTTCAGCGCATCTCTGTCATCCATCCCTTGCCAATGATAATTGTTCAGGTCTGGCGCTTCTTACCGCTTTGGGGCAAGCGCTTAAGCAGCGCAAAACCCGGTACACTTACAAGCTTCTATTTGGCCCTGCCACGTTTGGAGCACTTGCCTGGCTAAAGCAGAACGAAGAGCATCTGGCACTTATAAAACACGGCCTTGTCTTATCCTGTGTCGGTGATCATGGCGGACCCCATTACAAGCGGAGCCGGCGTGGTGATGCGCAAATTGATCGTATCATGGCGCAGGTTCTTGAAAGTTCAGAGCTTGTGGGCGCAAAGCTGCATGATTTCTGGCCTTATGGTTATGACGAACGCCAGTTCTGCTCGCCGGGATTTAATCTGCCGGTTGGCCTGTTTCAGCGCAGTCTTTACGGCGCTTTTCCGCAATATCATACCTCGGCGGACAATCTCGACTTTATCAGGCCGGAATATTTGGAGCAGTCTTACAATTTTATTATGATGGCGATCGAGATTGCCGAGCGCAACTGGACGCCGATCAATACATCGCCCAAGGGCGAGCCACAACTTGGTCGCCGCGGGCTTTATGCCAATACGGGTGGGGATCACAATGCTGCCGCACGCGCCATGGCGCTGTTATGGGTGCTTAATCTGGCGGATGGAGGTCATTCGATCCTGGACATGGCAGAGCGTGTTGGTTTGCCATTTGCGCAGCTTGCAGATGCGGCGGACAGACTTAAAGATGCGGGATTGCTGATTTCAGCCTAAAGATGCGGCCAGGATTTGTCTTTTTCAGACATGACGCTGGGCGCAGCTGGCCATGAAATTCCCAGCGCAGGATCGTCGTAGCGCAAACCGGTTGCTAAATCAGGCGCATAGGGCTGTGAGATCATATAACGCAGAAGCACGTCGTCGGTGAGTGTTTGAAAGCCGTGGGCACAACCCGCAGGAATATAAAGCTGTACGCCATTGCCCACTGAGAGCTCCATTCCCGTCCAGCGCCGATAGGTTGGGGATTGCGGTCTTAAATCCACCAGAACATCCCAGATCACGCCTTGCAGACATGTGACCAGCTTGGTCTCTGCATAAGGTTCATTCTGATAGTGAAGGCCGCGCAAAGTTCCCTTTTCGCGGGAGAAGGAAAGGCTGTGTTGTGGAAAATGGATTTCCAGTTTCCGCTTGGCAAATTCAGCCTCACAAAACACGCGCGCGAACCAGCCCCGCTCGTCTTCAACCCTTTCGGGTTCAATCGACCATGCACCATCAATGTTGAGGGGGGTAAATCGCATGTGTAGCCTCACTTGCTGAACGCGCTCATTCTGACAGTTTCAAGCCTGCGAGATAGTATCGTTTTTGGCTCTGCCGAATGGCCTTAGGTTAGCGGCAAATGCTCCCAAAGGCTTAGGCGCATACCCCTCTTCCGACATAGGGAGAAGACAGGGGATTGCCCATACTCATTCGACAGGTGATGGGGGCGCCCGATCGTATATACGGGTCGCCCCTGTTGACAGTCTCGGAAAGTTCAAGGGCACTGGATAGTTTTACACATCCGGCATGGATCGGATTTCAGACCAACATACCCAACCAGGGGCCGGGCAGGACGAGGTGTATCATATGACCATCCAGACGCCGGGCATATTGCGGAGTGCAGGCATGGCCAAGGAACAGGCAGGCTGTCGTTTGTGCGGAACGCTGCTCAAACACACATTTGTCGATCTTGGTATGTCGCCGCCATGTGAGAGTTTCATCACTGCGGACCAGCTTGATCATATGGAGCCTTATTATCCGCTGAAAGCCTATGTGTGCGACCATTGTTATCTGGTGCAGTTAAAAGAATATTTTTTTGTCCGGCGGAGATTTTCACCGAATATGCCTATTTCTCGTCTTTTGCCACGAGCTGGGTCAATCACGCGAAAATCTACTGCGATGAAATTACCGAAAAACTTGGCCTCAACAGCAACAGTTTCGTTGTGGAGATTGCAAGCAATGATGGCTATCTGCTGCAGCATTTTTTACCCAAAGCCATTCCGATTTTAGGCATCGAGCCTGCGGCCAATGTGGCCAAAGCGGCCGTCTCAAAAGGCGTGCCGACGCGGGTGGATTTCTTTGGCTCCGCTCTTGCTTCGCGTATGGTCAGTGAGGGCGATAAGGCCGATCTGATCATCGGTAACAATGTGCTGGCACAGGTGCCGGACCTGAATGATTTCGTGCGTGGAATGCAGCTTCTGCTCAAACCTGAAGGTGTGATCACGCTAGAGTTCCCGCATCTCACCAATCTGATCGAATACAACCAGTTTGATACGATTTATCACGAGCATTTCTCGTATTTTTCGCTGCTGACCATCCGCTATATGGCGCACCGCCATCATCTCAAGGTGATCGACGTGGATGAATTGCCAACACATGGTGGATCGTTGCGCGTTTATCTCGCCCATAATACCAGCAAGCGAAAGGCCGGTCCGCGCGTTGCAGCGCTTTTAAAACGCGAGCTTTCCTTTGGCATCAACGAGATTTCTACCTACGAACAGTTTGCGGAAAAGACGCGGCGGACAAAGCGGGATCTGCTGTCTTTCCTGATTGCAGCCAAAAATTCGGGCAAACGTATCTGCGGCTATGGCGCGCCGGGTAAGGGCAATACATTGCTCAATTATTGCGGGATCGGTACCGATTTTCTCGATTTTACAGTGGATCGCAACCCTTACAAACATGGCCGCTTCACGCCGGGTATGCATATCCCGATTTACGACACCGCGATGATCGACAGCTATAAGCCTGATTACATTCTGATCCTGCCATGGAACTTCAAAGACGAGATTATCCGCCAGATGCAGCACGTGGTTGAGTGGGGCAGCAAGTTCATCATTCCGATCCCGCATGTCACGCTGATTGATCCGGCATTATTTTCAGAGGAGCGCTAAGTCATGAAAGTCGTTCTGTTCTGTGGCGGTCTTGGCACCAGAATACGGGAGTATTCCGAAAATGTTCCCAAGCCGATGATCCCACTTGGTCACCAGCCGATCCTTCATCACGTCATGGAATATTACTCGGATTATGGTCACAATGATTTCGTGTTGTGCCTTGGCTATAAAGCGAATGTGGTGAAAGATTTCTTCCTCAACATCCGGCCGCAGACATTCGCTGATTGCGTGGTGTCGGATGGTGGGCGCAATGTGCGTTTGCTTGAAGAAGTTGACCGTGACTGGAGCGTCACGCTGCTTGATACAGGGATATGGCGCAATATCGGAGAACGCTTGTGGAGTGCGCGGTCTCATGTTGAGCGCGAGGACATTTTTCTTGCCAATTACAGCGATGGCCTCAGTGATGTCGATCTTGATGATATGACTGAGCGCTTTCGCAACAGCGGGAAAATTGCCTGCTTTCTGGCCGTCCGCCCACCTCTAACCTATCATCTTGCGGATATCGCAGCGGGTGGCGATGTGCGGGCTTTCAGGACGTCCAACACCTCCGACATCTGGATCAATGGCGGCTATTTTCTGTTTCGCAAAGAGATATTCGATTACATGCGCGAAGGAGAGGAACTGGTTCTTGAACCCTTCAGCCGTTTGATCGCTGATAACCAGCTTATGGCTTATAAATATGAAGGTTTCTGGCGTTCCATGGATACATTGCGCGACTGGCAGACGCTCGAAGATATGGTCGAAAAAGGCGATATGCCATGGAAGAAACATAAGACGGAACGGTGTGCAGCCAACATCGCGATAGCATTATGATCGATTTTGCCTCTCTCAAAAATCTCGGCAGGCCGCTTAACATTCTCTGTCTTGGCGCGCATTCCGACGATATTGAGATTGGATGCGGCGGGACGCTTCTCAGCCTGATCGCAATGGGAATGGCGCTGCATATTGACTGGTGCGTGCTATCAGGCGGCGAGGAGCGGCGCATGGAAGCGCGTGAGTCAGCACGCGATTTTCTGTTGGGAGCGCATAGCAGCAATATTCATTTGGCGACGTTTGAAGACAGTTACTTTCCGGCACAAAGCAGAGGGATCAAGGAATGGCTGATCGCGCAGCGCGACCGGGTCCAACCCGATATTGTCTTCACACATCACAGTCAGGATGCACATCAGGACCACCGCACCGTCCATGAACTCACCTGGAACATTTTCCGTGATCAACTGATCCTTGAATATGAAATTCCGAAATGGGATGGAGATTTGGGCCGCCCAAATACCTATGTTGCGCTTTCGGCCAGCGTTCTGGGGCGGAAAATCGAACTGCTGATGCACCATTTTGGAACCCAGCGTTCTAAAGACTGGTTCGACGCAGAAACATTCCGTGGGCTTGCCCGCCTGCGCGGCATGGAGTGCCGCGCGGCGGAAGCTTATGCAGAGGCATTTTACGCCTCCAAAATAAGAATTCTCTAGAGCCTGCGGAAATTTAGCGCAATTTGACGATCATGGCAGCGAAATACAATGAGTTTTTTTTAGCTGACACCCGTCTTCCTGAAGTGCCACACATTACCTAACGCATCGGTGAAGGTCAGAATCCTGATGGTCAATCCGTTCTTTGAGCGACCGGTTGCCTGATAGGGGGCCCCCTTCTGCGCTACTCGCTTTTTGGTGAGCACGGATGATCGTACCATCGACCAGAATGTCTTCAAAGCCGGTGTGGCACCTGATACAGCCTCGAAATCTGTTGAAACACACTGTTCCATTCGTCCATCCCCGTTGGGAGGTCGCGCCAAGGACCACCAACCTGCACCTTCCCGAGAGCTGCCTACAGAAACGCTCGATTGTCCTTCACAGTCCCGGCTTCGATACCGGATACTGCCGGGAAGCAATAGTTCTCATAGTCACACAGCTGCTATCAGAGATGACAAAACCTTCGAGCCGCATCAAAAGGAAGCTTGAAGCACAAAATTGAAGATCTGAAGATCTTAAGGGTTCACAGAAGCTAGTAGCGTCGGCGAATGAAGAGTCCTGCGAGCACTGATATTGTGACCGTTACGGTTAGAAGAATGAAAGCGAGGGCAGCTCCGAGTGGCCAGTTCGCTTTGTTCAATATTTCGGTCACGATCATGGGAGCCATCATGCGGAACGATGGGCCGCCAAGAAGCACCGGCGTGGCATAAGCATTCATTGTCAAAATGAATGACAACACCGAAGCTGCGAGAAGACCGGGCATAATTTGTGGCATTCTCACGAGCATAAAGCTCTGCAAGGGTGATGCCCCGAGGCTTGCTGCGGCGTAGTCAATATTTTCGTCGAGGCCCTCAAAAACACTTTGCAGTGTAAGGACGACATACGGAAGATTGACCGCTGTGATACCGATAAAGACAGCCGTCGGTGTCTGCATGATTGTCAGTGGCGTAGAAATAATGCCGATCTTCATGAGTAGAAAATTGAGCACGCCCGTCTGCCCGAATGCAACCATCCAACCTGCCGCTCGAACAGCATTTGAGATAAACAGGGGCAGGATGATTGCCATAAGAAGTATGGTTTTGAGGCGACCGCTTTGTCGCGAAACCCAGTTTGCCAGAGGCAGGCTGAGTATGACGCAAACTGCAGTAACTGATCCTGCCATGAGCACGGTCGTGCCCATGCCTTTCAGGTAATATGTGTCGGTAAAGAATGTTGCAAAGTTCGCCAGAGTAAAGCCTTGCACCATGAACTCGCCAGGCACGAAGTCGTTAAAGCTATAACGCAACAGATAGAGCAGCGGCAGGGCCATGAAGATAAGGACCAGCCCTGTCGCAGGCATGAGAAGTGCGGCAGCGGAGATAGATGTTTTTTGCATGGCTGTACCAGAAAAGCTGGAGCGGAACCTGTCTGGCTTCAACCAGACAGGTTGTGGCGATCATCAGGCTTTGAACTCTTTGTTCCACCAGTTTTGCAGATCGGCATCTGCTTTCGCAACGTATTCAAGATCAGGTAGCACGAATTGTTCACGCTGTTCCGCAGTGTAGTCTATAGCAGACGCGAGTTCGGCGGGGAGCGTTACATCAGCATTTGTTGGCGCATAACCCATCTGCTCAGCAAATGCGGTTTGCGGTGCTTGTTCAAGCATGGCGTTCAAGTACTGGTATGCAGCTTGCTTGTTCGGTGCGTTCTTAGGCACTGCCATATCCGAAAGATAGAGCGCGATGCCTTCTTTTGGAATGGCAATTTCGATATCAATGCCAGCATTTTTCCACATATAGCCGCGTGCATTCCACATGATACACATGACGATTTCGCCGGATTTCAGTGCCTGTGCAAGCGCCTCATTGGTAGGGTAGATTTTCACGCCCTGCTTTTTCAGTTCGAGCAATTTGGCTTTGCCCGGCTCGTAATCTGACGCACTGCCACCCGCAATCATTGCAGCAGATTCAATTGTCGTCTGATATTGAAGATCGATGACACCGACGCGACCTGCATATTTCGGGTCCCACAAGTCGGCATAGGACGTTGGCGCAGGACTTACCTGCTTCGGATTGTAGAGAATAACCCGACCCGTATAGATATGCGGAATGGAGTAGTTGGTGCGAATGAACGGCAGAACCTTGCTCAGATTAGGGACCTTCGTTTCATCCAGCTCTTCAATAATTCCGTTCTGGAACATTTCAAAGCTGCCCTGACGGGTGAGACACGCAATGTCCATCGATCCGCGTGGCAAACGCCGCTCTGCCAGAAGTTTTGCCTTTCGTACAGTATCGGTTGCCGGGTCATATATGACCTGCATCCCGCTGCCTTTAAGGTTCCCATCTGCTATATTGATTTGTTGCAGGTTTTGGTAATCGCCACCCCAGGTGCCAACAACAGCGCGGCCTGCGGCCTTGGCAAACGAAGGCAGCATGGTTGAAGCCACAAGGCTGCCGGAGAGAATTCCAAAAGTGCGTCTGCTTATTTTTGTCATGATAATTCCCCTATTGATCGTTGATGAAGCATTCCCGGAGGTCTATCGCCTCGTTCAGGAATGAATGACTAAAGCAGCACGACATCCTCCGGCGCGATGCTCATTGAGATTGAATTTTCAGGAGTAAGAACGATGCCCACTTCATTGAGTTCACGCGGCGATGTAACGGCCGTCAAATGCTGCCCATCAGAGAGCATCAGATCAATCTCGACCATGCCGCCCAAGAACACATGCTTTTTGATAATGACTGTCTGACTGTTTTGTGTGGAAGGTAAAGGCGCTTTGCTCAATCGCAGAGCTTCCGGTCGGATAAGCACCTCGGATGCTATCTTAGAGCTTGGTGCTGCTTGAAACCGCACGCCTCCATCGGTGATAAAGTTGCCGTCACTGCTTGCTTTGCCTTTCAGGAAATTTGCACGGCCAATAAAATCTGCAACGAAGCGGTTTGCGGGTTGCTTATACAGCTGCTCTGCATCGCCGATCTGTTCAATCAACCCCGAACGCATAAGCACCAACCGGTCGCCGACCGACATGGCCTCTTCCTGATCGTGAGTGACCATAATTGTCGTGATGCCAAGCGACTTCTGAAGGCTGCGAAGCTCGTCACGCACCTGCAGACGCAACCGTGCATCCAGATTGGATAGGGGCTCATCAAGAAGCAGCATGTCGGGCCGAATTGCGATAGCGCGGGCAATAGCGACACGCTGTTGCTGCCCACCTGAAAGTTGTTTTGGTAATCGGTCCATCAGGTGCGCAAGATCAACCAGCTCAAGGGCGTGCTTAACGCGGCTTTTCAGCTCTGGTTCTGCGACTTTCCTGCGGCGCAGGCCAAAGGCTACATTCTCGAAGATGCTCAGATGCGGGAAAAGTGCATAGTTCTGAAATACGAGGCCAATATTGCGTCGATGCGGCGGTTCAAAGGTAATGTCTCTGTTTCCAAGGCGCATCGTTCCCGCATCCGGTTCAATGAAGCCAGCCAGCATGCGCAATGTTGTGGTTTTCCCGCAGCCTGATGGACCCAAAAAGATAAGGAACTCACCTTCATGAACGTCAAGGGTCATGTCGGATACGGCCTTGAAAGCCCCATAGGTTTTGGTCAATTTCTGAATTTGAACGTCAGCCATCAGACCATCCTCGAAATGTTTACAAAGCGATTGGAAATCAGGAGCATCAACGCCACAAAGAGCACCTGCAGGACAGAAACCGCAGCGATTGTCGGATCAATTTTCCATTCCAGATACTGCATCATCGCAACCGGAAGCGTCACCTGTCCGGGACCTGAGAGGAAGATGGAAACCTCAAGATTGCCGAAGCTGACCACGAAGGAAAACACAGCCGCTGCAAATATTCCCGGTTTTATAAGTGGCAGTGTCACCAGCCAGACAACTGTTGATGGTTTGGCACCAAGTGAAGCTGCGGCTTCCTCAACCGACATGTTGACGCCCTCAAGCGAAGCGAGAAGCAAACGGATACACCAGGGGATTGTCAGCAAGACATGACCTGCCACGAAAACACCGGTTGAGCCGACAATCGGCGCACCTGACGCAATTTCGATTTCAACGACCGTCACATAGAGTGCCGCACCGATCACGATGGCTGGCACAGTGAGAGGTGACATCAAAAGCTGGATCAAGGCACTGCGGCCACGAAAATTGCGCCGGACAATCACCATTGCCGCAGGAACCGATACCAGCAGTCCGGCCAGCATCGCAAAACTCGCAACAGCTATTGAAAGCAGAAACCCACTCAGAAACTGAGGTTGGCGAAATGCTTCTGAAAACCAGTGGAGTGAATAGCCTTCAACCGGTAATGACAGTATCTCGTTCGAGATCACTGAGAGCCAGAACACAAGCACAAGGGGCAGAAGCATCAGCGAAAGGCTGAATGCTATTATTGTTGCTGCTCCCAATCGTCCCAGGCGTTCTGTGAGAGAATTGCCCCGGACCATTCGACTTACTCCGCCAGAGTGTTCTTGTGGAAAACGCCGCCCTTCATGATGGCAGTTAAGCACTCATCATGTCTTTCGAGTGTGGTGATGTCTTCGAGTGGGTTGCCATCCACAATCAGAAGATCCGCATAGGCGCCCGGCTTGATAACACCGATTTCGTCTTCCATGCCGCAGAGCTTTGCCGAAACGCGTGTTGCTGAATGCAGCACTTCGCGGTTCGTCAATACGCTCGTACGCAGCGAAAACTCCATCGACTGATATTTATGAAGCTGCCCGAGCAAATCTGAGCCAAATGCCATCGGCAGACCAGCATCACGCATGATTGCGAGAGATTCCAATCCACCACGGCGGACTGTATCGATTTTGGATTGGGAATCTGCACTCAAACCGAAGCTTGCACCTTCCATCGCCAGCCCTTCATAGGCAACGAGCGTTGGGCAAGCGATTGCGCCGGCCTCTGCTGCCAGTCGCGCCGTCTCAGGTGTTATAAGGTTGCAATGCTCCAACGATTTAACACCGCATTCGACCGCACGGCGAATGGAGGCATCTGAATAGGTGTGAGCGGCAACATAAAGTCCGTAGTTCTCAGCCTCTTCTACGATGGCGCAGATTTCTTCGCGTGAATATTGCAGTACGTGAATAGGATCATTGGGTGAGGCGACGCCGCCATTGGCCATGATTTTGATGAATTGCGCACCATTCTTGATTTCTTCGCGTGCTGCGCGGCGTACTTCATCGACGCCATCGGCAATCCGTCCGAGACTTCCAAGTCTGGCTTCATGCAGCGGACGATTGTCGTAACGTTTCCGATAATCGCCGTGACCGACTGTCTGGCTCAATGCTTTGCCACAGATAATGAGGCGAGGGGCTTCGACGGTGCCCTCATCGACAGCAAGTTTCAGGCCGAGATCAGCGCCTGCCAGATCGCGGAGTGTTGTGAAGCCGCGCATCAACATATCGCGCATGATTTTAACGCTGCGCAAAGCTATGAGGGATGTCGGCAAGGCGGCATTTTCAGCGAGATCGACAAGGGTCGCAGCTACGTGGACATGTGCATCAACAAGCCCTGGCATTAATGTTCGGCCAGCCAGATCAATTCTCTGAGCGCCAGGAGCATCAATAGGCTGGTCGCTAACCGCTGCGATGCGCTCGCCTTCAACCAGTACTTCCATGCCTGATTTGAGAGCGCCGTTGTCAACATCAAGTATCTGGCCGCCAAATAACACAAAACTCGTCATTGTTCGTTCCCCATTATGCGCCCATTTCAGCACTTGTATACAGTAAGTATATTGGCAGCATCCTTGCACAGAGATATTGCCTTGTCCAGATAAAAACAGTACAGCTTGTTTTTATGTTGAAAAATCGCTTATATGTTTGTTTTAGCTTATATTTTAATGGATACAGGTGGTTGCCTGTGTTGATTTTTGATGCAGTTCGCTTAATATCGAGGCAGCAATTTTAGCATTGTCATTTATAGAGATATCGCCGTATGAATCGCTCCGTGAAACCGATTAGAGTCCGAAATTCGACAAACTCCCGAAGAAAAACACAGGCGGAGCGGTCGTCATCGACGCGATCACGAGTCTGCCAAGCAACACTCGAAGCGCTTGCTGAAGTTGGACATGGGCTCATTTCGACGACTTTGATCGCTCAAAAGGCAAAGGTTTCGCGTGGTGCACTTACACACCAGTTTCCCTCGCGTAACGATTTGCTCGTTTCAGCTTTACGGCAGCTTCATGAGGATTGGGAAATAGCTGATCCGTTTGGTGCTGACCCCAATGAAACCAGATACACGCTGCCTGAACTGACAGAAGCTCTATGGGTGACGATTTTCTCGGATACTCGTTACATTGCTGCCATTGAATTGATGCTGGCAGCGCGCTTGGACAATGAATTGGGTCAGCGGTTGCGTGACGAGATGAAGCGATGGGTTGATATACGCGATCTTCGCATATCGCTGTTAGTAGGCTTCGAACCGGAGAACGAGACTGATACCCTAAAGCTACATCTCATTTTGTCCGTCCTGCGCGGTATAGCGGTTCACCAGGGCTTTGATCCAGAAATAGCTACTGGTCGAAAATTAGTTGATCTTTGGAAAAATATTTTGAGCGGAATAATGGAGGTTCCTAAGCCGAGATGACAATTTAGGGAGTTTGGGATCAAACAACTGGGGCCTTTTATAGGCTTCCAAATCATGAGGTCCTAGATCATTATTCTGGTAAGCATTCCCCGCGCAAGCCGCTCCGGTTCCGCCTGTTACAGTACCCAACCCTTGCAGGATGAAGCTCGTGATGGATTTGACCGTGAGATCAGCAGCAGCGCCCATTAGGTCAGCATCCTGAACAAATTACTCAATCAGTTTTTGTATTTCCGGGGCGAGCTTTGTCGACATTGCCCGATCGAGTGCCGTTAAAGTCGGTGTCCGCCTTGAGAACCAATCTGGACAGCGTGTAGTGCCGTCGGTTTTGTTATTCTGTCGCGAATTTCTCATTTCTGCTGGCGATCCTGGTTCCTATCGTGATCTTCAGGAAATGATGGCTGATCGTGGTATGAACGTTGACCATGCCAAATTGAACCGCGGGGCTGGTGGTCGTGACGGATAAACGCTTGAGTTCATGCTGTCAAAATGCGGAAACCCCGATACTGCATGGTGCTTCTTTAAGAAAGCCCTCGCAAGCGATGGCGTTGCGCTTAAAATTGTCATTTATAAAGGCGGAGCTAGTCTGGCTGGAGTGGAGATTATAAACACAATCCTGAAACTATGGGCACAGGTAAGAAGCAGTTCGCAAATGACAGCCGCTCGCCATTCGAAGTCTTTGCGAAAATCGCAGCATAAGTGCATCTAAATATATGATTGCTTTTAACTTGATAAAAATTGCGATGAAATATGCTAAAGCGACCCCAATTTTTATTCTGAATTTCAAAATAAAATTCACCGAAAATAGACCTTATGCAAATAGAATTACATAATGTCGTTAAATTCAACTTTGCGAAGGGGTAAATTTTGCCACCAGTGCATGACTATCGCCCGGATAGGTGAAGCGCACATGCGTCACGGGCTGGTCGGCATTCCATGTCTGGCGCTCAACAACGAGACAAGGCGAACCGGCAGGCACGCCAAGGATCGACGCGTTCTCTTCGGTTGAGACAACCGCACGGATGGAATGCTGCGCATTGCTCCAAGGCACGCAGGCAACAAGCCACGGACCGGGTGATTGCTCTGCAAAATTGGTATCGGCTGCACTCGGCACGGCATCAAGACTGATGATGCGTTCTTCCAGCGCAAAGACCCGCTTCCCTGCATAATGACGGCAGACGAGTTCTATCAATGGCGTATGGCGCGGTATGTCGATATGGCGGGCATCGGCAGGGCCGCTCAGCCGCTCACTTCGTTTCAGCAGTTCAAAACGATAAGGTTGCCCAAGCGCTGCAACCTCATCGCGAATATCATGAATTTCAAGAATCGCGGCTTGCGATTGCGGGAACGAAACAAAGCTGCCCGAACGGCGCTTGCGCTCAATCAGACCGGCTTTTGCCAGCTGCGTCAGCGCCTTGTTCACGGTCATGCGTGAGCAATTATAATACGCGGTCAGTTCGTGCTCAAACGGGATGCGATGACCGGGCTGCCATTCGCCGGAAATAATGCGCGTTTCAATATCATCCAGAATACGCTGATGCAGCGATATGGTCGCTTCACTTGGTCTGGATAAATTGTCCTGCACTTTGTTCCCTTTGATTAATCCAGCAATTCGCCAATCACTTTCTGGAAAGCACGCTCTGCCGCATCGCGCAAGCGGTGATGTCCGCCCTCCACCTGTTTCACGCCGCGCACCCACACATCAGAGGCACGCGCACGACCGGCAAAAATCCAGCCATCAAGCACTGCATCGCCTTTTGCATGGGGCAGACGCGCAACATCAAGCGATACAAAATCCGCCGAAGCACCCTGTTTCAAGCCATCGCCTTCGTGGCCCATAGCAATATTGCCGCCTGTCAGCGCGCCATCAAACACCGCACGGCCGGTCGAGCCTTCGTTTTTCGCGAGCACATTACGCGCACGATGCAACAAACGCTGCGAATATTCATATTGCCGCAACTCATCGCCAATACCGATCAGCACATTGGAATCAGACCCAACACCGAACCGGCCACCATTGGCGTCGAACACGGTGGCATTGAACGTGCCATCACCGAGATTGGCTTCCGTGACTGGGCAAAGACCCGCAATCGCGCCAGCCTGAGCCATGCGAGTGGTTTCCGCATCACTCATATGCGTTGCGTGAATGAGACACCAGCGTGACGACAATTCCTGATGGTCAAGCAGCCACTCGACAGGCCTTTGGCCCGACCACGCAATACAGTCCTCAACCTCTTTGACCTGCTCGGCAATGTGAATATGCACCGGCGCCTCGGGCAAAAGCGATGCTGCGAATGTCAGCTCATCAGGGGTGACGGCACGAAGACTGTGCGGCGCCACGCCAAGCACTGCACAATCAAAGCCAGAAAGGGCTTTCTGACAACCTTCAATCAAACGTGCGAAACTCTGCTGATCATTGATAAAGCGGCGCTGGCCTTCATTGGGTTGGGCACCTCCAAAAGTCGAATGCGCGTAAAGCACCGGCAACAAGGTCAGGCCGATGCCAGCGCTTTTCGCTGCCGCAACAATGCGACCCGCCATTTCCGAGATATTGCCATATGGCGTACCGTCGCGATCATGATGCAGATAATGAAACTCGCCAACGCGCGTAAATCCGGCTTCCAACATATCGACATAAAGCCGCAAGGCCACCGCTTCCGCCTGTTCCGGCGTCATGGTCAGCGCGAACTTATACATAATCTCGCGCCAGCTCCAGAAACTGTCAGCCGATGGGCCGCGTCGTTCAGCAAGGCCAGCCATGCCATATTGAAACGCATGGCTATGCAGGTTCGGCATGCCCGCGACGATCACTTCGTGATGCTCATCACCTGACTGCGCGCCAACGCCCGTTTCAACAGAAGCGATCTTTATGAGTGCCGGATGGAGCGAGGTTGCGTGTCGCCAACGACATCAAGGGCTTTTCGTTGATCCCATAGTGCCGCGCGCGTCCTGTGGTCGGAGCTTTTGATTGCTGTTGCTCTGTTCTGATGAGATGCGTGGTTTTGGAAGTATTGGAGGGTATCCATAGTGCTTTCATCCTTGTTGCACATGACAAAAATTCATCACGATCCATGAGAACATAATTTAAAGTTCGAATATTTAATAATATTGGAGATATATAATTAACTAATTTATTATGTAATTTATTTTATTAATTTACTTATATAAGCACATTTCATTTTTATTGACAGATTTGATTTAAAATATAATATAATAACATGCGTTTTTATATGTATTAATTTAGTTAGTTATATTTTTAGTTGAACTAAATTATATAAAACTTAAAGATACGCAATTCTGTTGTAATTCAAGGTTTATATCTTCACTAATTCAATGGTGTAAAATTGATTAATATATCACATCGCAAGCGTTACGTATTTTCCATTTTATTGTTTGGCGTTGTCATTGAATCATTGCTGTGTGTCACCCCGACTTTCAGTCAGTCAGTAGGGGGGCGGGGCGGTTCTGCAGTAGGTAATCCAGGTGCGCCGGGTGCTGGTGGTGCGCCCAATCAAGCAGGAGGAGATGGGAAGAATGGTGAAGCGTCAGGCAGTGGTGGATCTGGAGGTGGAGGTGGGGGGGCAGGCGGTGGTGCAGGTGGTCGTGGTGCTGATGCTCGAGCGTCGCAGGGTTTGGGATCTACAGTTATTGCTAATAGCGGCGGTTTGGCGGGGCAAGATGGGGCGGCATCTGGACCCCGTTTTGTAGGTGGAGGTGGAGGAGGTGGAGGAAATGGAGGTACCAATGCAAATTCGGTCAATACGAACTATACAAATCAGCAAGATTTAGTTGCTGGCAATGGGGGGAACGGTGGTAAAGGAGGGAATATCTATGGCGCACCTGCCATGATGTCGAGTTCAAACAGTGCCTTTGCTGGCGGCGGCGGGGGCGGGGGCGCTGGTGGGTATGGTATTGTTGCAATGAAAGCGCTTCAACTTATAAATGATAAGGACATTCACGTTACTGGTGGCAATGGGGGGGGCTGGTGGAGATGGCGGCGATACATCCATAGATAATATTGGTTATGGTGGTGATGCAGGTCGTGGTGGTGATGGTGGCCATGCTATTTACTTTCATACCGGTGGCGAATTAATCGATAATGCTGGAGTTCTTCAAGGCGGCAAAGGTGGTAACGGAGGCGGGATTCTTTCGTGCTGTTACACGAATACCCAAGGTGATGTTGGTGGGCTAAATGGTTTCGGCGGTAACGGTGGAGCTGGAATATATATTGGAGGCACCTCCATCTCCAATACAGGAATAATAAAAGGTGGGGATGGCGGAGTCGCCGGCACAGGTGGAGTAACGAATCCAATAGGGCAGTACATGATCGGTAGGGGTGGTAGAGGCGGATATGGAATATATGCGACACTTGCCACTATCTCTAATGCCGGAATAATAATGGGTGGGGATGGCGGAGCTGCTGGGACAGTTACCACAAGTTACGGTGGCGCTGGTGGTAACGGAATTATGGGGCATTCCCTTCATGTAGTCAACAGTGGTACAATTACCGCAGGTAAAGGTGGGACTTCGCAAAACAACGGTATGGCCGGTGCGGATGGTTATGCCATTTGGTTTGATTCCGGTGTCAATTCGCTTGAGCTTCAGTCCGGTTCGAAAATTAACGGCGATGTGGTGGCGCATGGTACCAATAACGTATTCATCTTAGGCGGAGACCTAAATGATACATTCGCCGCTGATGTAACCAGTGAGTTATCTGGTACGGAACAATATCGCGGATTTTCCAGTAATATAAAAGACGGCGCAAGTGTTTGGTCGTTGACAGGTAACTCTGCGAATTGGATGATTAAAAAAGGTGTGCTGCAGATCGGCAATGGTGGAACAGCCGGCAGTATTGAAGGCGGTGTGAATACCGGTACGGATGCAACGAACAACGGTATGCTGGGCTTCAACCGGATGGACACCATCTCCTTTCGCGGTATTATTTCCGGCACAGGCGGCGTTTTGCAAGCAGGCACTGGAACGACCGTTCTGACTGCGAATAATACCTATACAGGTGGCACCAACTTCAATTCGGGTAAATTGTCGGTTTCGTCAGACAACAATCTTGGCGAAGCGTCTGGTGCATTGCGTTTCGATGGCGGCATATTGAAGATCACCGGGACATATATGAACACTACAAGCCGCAACATTGAATGGGACGCAGATGGCGGCGGATTTGACATCGACGAAACGTCCAACACGTTCACGCTCAATCAGAACTTGGGAGCAGGCGGTGCGCTGACAAAGCTCGGTGATGGCACACTGGTTCTGTCTGGCACCAACCTCTATAAGGGTGGTACGAATATCAACGCGGGTACATTGTCGGTTTCGTCAGACAGCAATCTTGGCGATGCGTCTGGTGGGTTGAACTTCAGCGGTGGAACGCTCAAGATCACGAACACGATGATTTCAGCGCGTGATATCACTCTGACTTCCAACAGTGGCGGGACGATTTCTGTTGATGGCAGCAAGACTGCGACCTTTAGCGGCGTCTTCAAAAATGCCGGAGCGGCGAAAGGCGCTTTCACCAAAGCGGGCAATGGTACGCTCGTTCTGACGGCTTCCAATAGCTATACGGGCGGCACGACGGTTTCCGGCGGCATTCTGCAGCTGGGTGACGGCACCACGGATGGTTCAATCATGGGCGATATTGCGCTTGATGGTGGC
>NZ_JBDJNE010000016.1:0-83467 GCF_039674265.1 Brucella sp. TWI559 | reverse complement strand
GGGGAACGGGTTTCTGTCTCATCTTTGCGTCCTTTGATAAAGCTATGATGAGCCGAAAATCCTCTCTTCTTAATTAAACCAGTTTTGTCTCAAAGGCGCTGAGGTCGGACACTCATCACCACTCCAATAAGGTACGGACGGTGAGACACGCAACCATGTGGCTTCTGGTACAGCCGCGCCACGTGCCATAAGATAAAAGCGACCATCTGGCTGAGAGGCTGAAACTAAGTCAGTTGCACGGCTATAAATGCCACGAGCTTTGTTCCGTTCTTTTTCACGATAATCTGCCTGCTGTTCATTCTGTCTGGCCTGAAATTGCTCATTGCTACGGCGCTGTGCTTCTAGCCGCGCCAGTCGTGCCTCGCGATCATTGTCGCTTTCACGTTCGCCACTTTCTGGAATCTGTTCTCCCGATAGTATTGAGCAGGCCTCAAGAAGCCCATCACGGCTGCGAGGATTGAGGCCGTGAATATGTGCAGTCATACCGATTGCGTCATTGCCGCCGATACCACCCTGACGGCAATTCCATTTGCCCTTTTGAGTATTGAACGCAAAAGTATCGCGACCACCGCAAGCGGGACAGGGTTGCGGGTGTTCGTTGCCGCTTGCACGGAATTTGAGGCCAAGCCGCTGCGCACCATCAGAGATCGAGATAGCGCGCGCGTTTTCGACAAAGAGTTCCAGAGTGGGGTTCATCATGCGGTCTCCATCTTCGCGCCCTCAACCATTTCAATCCGCCGTCCTATCCAGCGCATGCAGTTGATAGCCATGGAATTTCCGAGGGCTTTGTAGCGAGGGCCATCAGCGGCCATTTTTTTGCCGACTGGGATATTTGTGTATGCGTCTGGAAAGCCTTGCAGACGTTCGCATTCGGTTGGAGTGAGGCGGCGAACGGCCCAATCATCTGTTGCGACAACATCCATGCCCCGGTCGGCACAAGGCGAACGGTCATGACGGGCTGAAAGTATTCTTGCTACATCGTCACCAAAAGAGACTGGAACGAAATGACCCGCTGCAGCACCTTCTAGACGGCCGCCAGCACCGCCAGTAAAGCTGTCTTTGCAGATAGCGCCAGCGACAATAGGCGCTTCATGATTGCAGCTTAGTGTCGGTCCACAGTTGAAGCCGATCTCAGCCCCACTTTGGCCCGTTGCCATCGAAATTACGTCACGCCCTAATTCAAAAGCTACTGCCGGTAATGGTCTGCCGCCCCCGGATGGCGAGCCTTTCAGCAGTGGGCCTGTTGCCTCGTTAGGGCCATGCGCGTTGTTCTCGTAATCTATTCCGCCGATGAGGCCACGGCATCCAGAGCGCTGCGCAGCTGAATGGGAAGCTTTTTTCCCCGGCTCTCTGCGCGGCGCAATATTCCCTGACATGCCTTCGCGCTCAAATAATACCGCTGCTGCACGTCGCCAATCTCCAAGATATCCGACAACGAACACACGCCTTCGTCTTTGAGGGACTGCCCGTCCATACCCGTCCACTCGGACATACTGAGCGTCAAGCACTCTCCAGGCCGCATGATACCCGCATTCTTCCAGCCCTCGGATAAAGGTTCCAAAGTCCCGTCCTCCGTTGGAAGACAGGACGCCGGGGACGTTCTCCCAAACCAGCCAGCGGGGCTGATAGCGTCGAGCGATGGCAAGATAGGTGAGCATGAGGTTGCCGCGTGGGTCAGCAAGTCCTTGGCGAAGTCCTGCGATTGAGAAAGATTGGCACGGCGTTCCGCCGACAAGAAGGTCAATTGCATAATCTGGCCACTCCTTGAATTTGGTCATGTCACCAAGGTTGGGGACACCATTTGCAGTCAGTTCATCGCCCGGCATGTTTGCACCGTAATGATGAGTGAGAACCTGAGACGGAAAGCGTTCAATCTCGGAGAAGAATGAAGGCGACCAGCCCAGCGGATGCCAAGCCTGTGTTGCTGCCTCGATACCTGAACAAAGGGAGCCGTAATGTATCATTCGCAGTCCACCATGCGGTCTGCACGTCCATCGGGCAGTCTGATTTGCGCTGCCGGCGTGGCGAGATGTCTGCGAATGGTGCGTTCGCTATATCCGGAAGCTTCACGCATTTGCTTTCGCGTAAGGCCCATCTCACGCAACAGGGCCAAACCCTCAATAATAGTTGCTGGGTGCAAATCAGTTCTGAAGCTTGCCGGTGTGATGCTGCCCGGCTGGCCAAAAGTTTTCATGGATAAGCCTCTCGTCTGGTGGCGAGTTCATTGCGGTCAAAAAAGCTGTGAGGGCGCTCAAGCCATTGGCAAAGCGCATGCGTAGATTCTGGGCCAATGCGCTTACCACTGATCACGCGTCGCACATCATCTGAAGGGATGGCGCAGATGCGCGCCACATCGCTTTCCCTCATGCGGGAGGAAATGCGCTTGCGATCAACATACATTCCGAGAATGGTGAAATCGGTTAGAGTGGACGTGCTCATACAGCCACACTCCCATCGAACAACTCGCCTTGTCTGGCGTCTTTTCGATCCAACATGCGGAGAACCGTTTCACCAGCATGCTGCCGATCCCATACGAACCATCCATTGAGCATCGGTGGTGCGCCCTGACCGGTAAAATCAATCTTCCATCGCATGAGGTACACACGAGATGGAGGGAACTCAGACCAAAAGCTGTCCAAGCCGCCCGCACCCGGCCATGACCAGTTGAGCAACAGCGCCATATATTCTACGCCAAGCGTGTCCAATGCGTGGTAGAGCCAGCGAGCTTTACCCTTGCCCAAAGCATGAATAGCTGGTGTGCCCCAGCCACAGTCGATGAAGGGTGGGTTTGTGAAAATCGCCTGAGCCGGTGCAGAAGCGTAATCATAAAAATCACGGATCTCCGCACCACAGCCGCGATCAATGAGATCAGATGCGTAAACATCAAGCCCAACAGTGCGCAGTTCACGCACCATCGCACCATTGCCCGCTGCAGGCTCCCATATACGGTCAAAGTCTCGCAAACGCGCTAGTTCGGCATCTATTAATGCGCGGGTTGGCTCTGGCGGGGTAGGATAGAATTCGTTCTTTTCCCGCTCCCGTTTGTCAGATTTCACAATCTGGCCATCAAGAAGCACCGGAGAAACTTTTGCTTTTTTACCCATGGCGCGGAACAAACCGCTGGCGGAAATCGTCATCGTGACACCGCCCACCAAAGCATAAATGCGTACATTCCGCCGATAGTGCCACCTGCACAAACCGCCGAAAGAAGTATAAGCAAACGGGTGAATTCATGATGCGAGCGTGGCTGGCGAATTAACATCATTCATCACCCACAATGCGCAAGCTTGGATCGCCGCGCTTTGCGCTGGCCATCTGGTGGGAAATGCTGCTGCGTAAATCGGTAACCGAACGCTCAAGGTTTGAACTCACACGGTCCATTTGCGTGGCCTCCGCGTGGGTGACCTTGCCGTCCGCAAAAGCTTGTGCGCTGACACTCATCAGTTCACTGGCATTGCGCATGACGCTGGAATGAGCAGCCAGCAGATTACCGGTGGCGCGCACATCATCATCCGGATCAGCAAGCCGCCGCCCGTTGAGAGCTGCCATAGCTGTTGTAACCACTGGAACGCCGCATTCACGTTCCAGCATATAGACAGCGTTGAGAGGCATTAGGTCTGTGTCAGTGGTGTTGTTCCACCTGCCGACCTGACTCTTTGAGATACTGGTGATTTCCGAAACGCGCTCGATCCCGCCGCAATATTTTATCAGATCGCGCTGTGCGGATTTGATCCGCAAAAACCATGCCTCATTTGCAAGTGCCATAGTTAAGTCCTCAAAAGACAAAGCTTTCCCGTGGCGGGAAAATCCGCAGTTTTTTCCCGTTTTGGGAAATGATTTTGAATGTCAGATTGTGAGGGTCGGAGCGCTAAGGCGGACTAACCACCTTGGTGCTTCGGAATCGTCGGGCAGACAATTGCAACAAGGGAGCTAAAAGCCGATGCCAATCCCGAATGTGGAAACGTCTCTTGTCATGGAGCGGATCAAAAGCGAAGCGTTGGCCAAGGCCTTTGAGGAGCTTGCCGTATTGCTTGCTGGCAGGATCGACCATGGGCACTACCGGGCTCTCAATATGCGTCTTGTTGAAATCGTCGAGCGCATGCCAGTCGTCCCATTGAAATATGCGGCGGGCGTGCAAATTGGAGCGCTCGATCAGGAGATGGTCAAGCAAAACGCGGTAAGCATCACAATCAACGCGATTGACGATGCGTTCAAGGCGGCGCGCAAGCGCCTGCGCCGATAGACGACACGAGGTCGCATAAAATGACAAATCATCATGCCGCGCAGCTTCGCGTTCAAGCTTCCGCATTTCCTTTTGGACAAGCAAGCGAAGACGACGAATACGAACACGGTCCCAATCTCGGCGTGCATGGCCGTAGCGCATCACACATATCGCATCATCAACACGACGTAGAAATGTCATGCGGCTTCTCCGGAGACAGATTTGTTGCGGCGCAACCAACTGAGACGCGTACGGTGCATATCGAGCGGCGTAACATGTCCGCCAGTGAGCTTTTCAATACGGTCGATGACATCAGCATCAGCGCGTGTTCTGCCGCTTTCCCAATTCCAAACGTTTGTACCGCCGCGAGAGACAGTAATCCCCAGACGCCGGGCCAATTCTTCGCAAGACAGTTTTTCGCTTTTGCGCCAGTCAGCAAGATTCATGACTCTCTCCTTCATGGCTGTATATCGAACAAAATTCGATATGATTGTCAAGCGCAGTATCGAATATATTTCGATAACGAATTTTTAGCGATATTTCTATGATGCTGAGCATGAAGAATAAGATCAAAGAACTCAGAGAATCACAGGGGTTGTCGCAAACCGCGCTTGGCGAAAAGGTGGGCTGGTCTTGGCAGACTGTTTTACGTCATGAGTCTGGCAAGGTAGACGTGCCGGTCGCCAAGCTTGACGCTTACGCAAAAGCGCTTGGGGTGCCGCGTGAGGCAATCGTTAATCATAAGGGGCGTATGGTGACGGTGAAGGGCAATATTCAGGCCGGGCATTGGTCTGAATCTTGGGAGTGGCCTTTAGAAGATCAGTATGAAGTGCCTGTTGCCGACGATCCTTCGCTGGACAACGTTACATTACATGGCGCTGAGATAAAGGGACCATCCATGAACAGGCGGTATCCTGACGGCTCAGTTATCATTTTCGCCGACGCTTTAGAGCGTCCAGAGGATTTGATCCCCGGTAAACGTTACATCGTCGAACGCGAGCGGTCTGACGGGCTTCGTGAGGCGACAGTCAAGAAACTGTGGGCTGATGAGTATGGCGATATGTGGCTTCTCCCAGAATCGGACGATCCACGCTTTCAAGAGGCTATCGCAATCAACGGCGATGAGGGCGATACCATTCGCATTCTTGGCCGTGTGCGATACTCGGTGACAAGAGAATAACCAATCTGATCCCAAATCAATAAACTGCCCGGCATTTGCCGGGTTTTTTATTTCAGAAAATAATAGTGTTTAACGCCATTTTACGGTGGCGCTACAAATATCGAAATTAATTCGATAATAAAGATTGACAGAATATCGAAAATAATTCGATATAGCCTCTATCAAATCATGGAGGCTTAGATGAATCTCGCTACAAATTTAGCATCCCCAGTATCAGGAGCGGGCTTTCACCCGATTAAGCACACGAGAGCATCTGATCCTCGTGGCTCGGGAACGGCTGTGCATATAAGAGCTGTCGAAATGGCAAGGACGATGCAAGACATTGCGGCGTCGAGTGGGGCGGCAACTTTCCGTGACCTCACTGGAGCCGGGTTCACAGCGTCCGAAATTCTGGAGTTTGGCATTCAGGCACAAAATCTCGCATCAGAATGGAAATCAGAAAGTCGCAAATCGGCTTATGATAATATTGAAGACATGGCGATGAAGGTGCGCGAACCTGCTCCAAATCGCCCTCCAATGACTGAAAACTTTCTGACTTCTTCCTCTTTTTTTGAGGCGTGGGGCCGTTATTGTGCGGGCCGCGCGGCACTCATGCTTGATCCATGGGCGGCGCAACGAGAGCGTTGCATTGTCCATCTCGGTCTTTTTCTCAATATGTTGCCGCTCTTGCCAGTTGAGCGCGGGCGTTTGATGCAAGCCGCTGAAAAGACGCTGCCTAAAATTGCGGTTTTACATTCGAGGGCTGTGGCATGAACACCCTCGGCATGGGCGACCAGGAACAGGCATCCTACGATGCCAGCGAACCGGCACAGCAGGGCAGACGTGCTGTGATGTCTTTTCGACCTGATGGCAGTCTCATGAATCTCGCCCAACCAACTCTGGCTGATGTTCACTGGCAAACGCTTGGAAATGCTCTCTCAAAGATTGCACGTTTCAACGGCATTTATAGTGGGCTGGCATATTCGGTGGCACAGCATAGCGTTATGGGCGCTGATGCTCTGATCAATGAAACAGGCGATCCAGAATATGCAGGTTATTTCCTGTTGCACGATGCGCATGAAGCATGGATTGGTGATCAGTCGCGGCCTACGACCGAACTTTTGGCTGATGCTCTTTTCCGTCTGCACGACATACCCGCACACTGGGTGCGCAACGCTGTCGAGGAGATCAAAGCCAAGCTGGACCAACCAATCTTTGGTAAAGCTGGCCTGCCATCTGTTTTGCCGCAAGCTGTGCGCGAAATGGATGAACGTATGTTGCGCGCAGAGACACTCGCACTGTTTGGCACCACTGGTTATCGCAATCTGGCAGGTCGCGAATTG
Organism: Brucella sp. TWI559; assembly: GCF_039674265.1. Classification (NCBI taxonomy): domain Bacteria; kingdom Pseudomonadati; phylum Pseudomonadota; class Alphaproteobacteria; order Hyphomicrobiales; family Brucellaceae; genus Brucella; species Brucella sp. TWI559. Next base: position 76,743 of record NZ_JBDJNE010000016.1, on the reverse strand, counting down.
CCAATGCCAAAACTCACCGGCGCTATCAAACCATGGGGCGCACTGAAGGCTGAAGAACAATGGCTCGACCGTCTTAAACGTTATCTTGGTATCGATTGGAGGGCATCATGAGCCTCAATCGACACGAGATGATCGGTCGTCTCGGCGCTGATCCGGAAGCGCGCAAAGCGAATAGTGGCGACACGATTGTTAGTATGCGCATCGTCACGTCCGATACTTGGCGGGACAGAGATACCGGCGAGAAGAGAGAAAAGTCCGAGTGGCATACAGTCGTGATTTTCAATCAGAACATCGCAAAGACGGCAGAGCAGTATCTGAAAAAAGGCAATATCGTTTTCATCTCTGGCAAAGTCCGCACACGCAAGTGGGAAGATCAGAACGGTAACACCCGATATTCGACAGAAACCGTTCTGGAATCTTTTGGCGGTGAACTTCAACTATTGCCGCAGGGTAATGGCAGCGGTCGCGGCACCCCAAGCCCGGATGATTACGGCGAGACGAGAACACGCGACCAGTATAGCAATTCACAATCGTCGGAAAGCTACTCAAACCAGAGTGGCGGTGGCTTTGCGCGTGACCTCGATGACGAGATCCCTTTCGCACCTGAGTGGCGCGGATAACTCACTTCAAACTTTCCTAAAACAGCAGCAGAGGAAGCCATGCAACGCATACGTGACTCTAACACCATCATCAGCATTCTTGAAAACGGCGAGGTTGTCCCTCGCATGTCAAAGGAATTGCTGGAAACTTTCCTCGCCTTGAAAGAACACACAGGCGACCGCCCGAAGGTAAAAGCCAAGGGGTCAGTTACCCTCAAGCTGAATATCGAAGTGGTGGACGGGACAGTTACCATCGAAGCCGAGATTGCTTCAAAGCGCCCCAAGCCCGTTCACGGCTCATCGCATTTCTGGATGCTCGATGACGGCAGCCTTTCGACACAACACCCCAAGCAAATCGACATGTTCGGTGGACCGCGAGAAGCCACCCGTAGCACGCCCGAAGCTTTCACCGCTTAACCCAATTATTTAGGAATCATCATGTCCGAGACCACAAACAACGCCATCCATCACAGGGCTTCTTGTGATATTGCAGCAGCGGCAGAGTTAGGAAGCCAGGCAAATGCTGTTGAAATCGCGGTCGTAAAATCCAACAGCCAGCTAATCGGGCTTCCCACCGAGGTTCCGGTTATCATCGCAAAAGGCTTAAAGCCGGAAGTCCGCAGTGTTTCTGGCCTGCTGGAAGAGTTTCGTTTGCATCCAGAGCGCAAGGAAGGGACCGCACAGGTCCAGACCTTGGAAACTCTCATTGATCTGACGAACCGTCACAAGACTGGCAACTCTGCAATCTTTGCCGATCTGGATTGGCGCAAGCCGTCCATGACGACTGTTATCGATTATCACGAGAAGACGAATGGCGGCATTGCTGATTTTTGCACGCACCGTATTCATTATGATTTCCCGCTCTCTGAGGAATGGAACATCTGGATCAAGAACCATGATACATTCATGGATCAGGAAAAGTTTGCTTACTTCCTCGAAGATCGCATCCCTGATCTATCATCCCCAACCGATATTGAACGCGTCAATTTCGAGCGCGACTTTTCCAGCACAGTAGCCACACCCTCACAGCTTATCGAGCTTTCGCGCAAGATGCAGGTCAATGTCGAATCCAAAGTAAAGGTCAATCACACCCTTCAATCTGGTGAGCGCCAGCTGCAATGGGAAGAACAGCATGTTGGCTCTGACGGAAAGCCGATCACGATTCCCGGCATGTTCATTCTCTCAATCCCACCTTTCTTCATGGGAGAGAAGATCCGTATTCCTGCTCGTTTGCGTTATCGCGTGTCAGGCGGTTCTGTGCAGTGGAAATATGAAATCTATCGTCCAGATCAGGTCATAACTGAGCATTTGCTGCAATCGGTGACCGATATTGTGAAAGCCACGGAATTACCTTCCTTTGCTGGCAAGCCGGAGGTTAACTGATGTCGGCGACCAGTTTTGTAATTGCGCGGGGAGCATTGCTCCCCGCCTTGAAAGCGGTCAATCGCGCCGTAGAAAAACGCAACACCATTCCCATCCTTGGCAATCTTCTGATCAGCGCCGACAATGATCGCCTGTGTGTAACCGGCACAAATCTTGACCTTGAAGTGCGTGCGACGGCTGAAGCTCCCGGCATTGGTGTAATCACGCCATTTACGATGCCGTCCGCTCTGTTGCACGATGCGGTCAACAAATTTGCGGATGGTGCAAATGTGAAATTTGACGGTGATGATGCGCACGTAAGTGTTTCATCCGCCCGTTCAAAATTCCGTCTGCAGGTGCTACCGGCGTCTGACTTTCCCGAAATGTCATCAGGCGAATTTAGCCATCACTTTGCGCTTAAAGGCGCAGATTTAATCGATGCAATGTCAAAGGTCGCCTTTGCTATTTCTACAGAGGACACCCGCTATTATCTGAATGGGATTTTTCTTCACCGGACAGATGATCATCTGGCGTTTGTCGCAACCGATGGCCATCGCTTAGCACTGGTAAAGCTTGCCCCACCGGATGGCAGCGATGAGATGCCCGGCATCATCATTCCACGGGCAACTGTCGGCTTGCTGAGACACCTTGTGGGCGCTGAGGGTGACGTAGCTGTCAGTCTGTCCGCAAGCAAAATCCGTTTTGAACTGCCCGATGGCGTTTTGCTTACTTCCAAACTGATTGATGGGAACTATCCGGACTATATCCGCGTCATTCCTACCAACAACGATAAGGCATACACCGTTGAACGGGAAGCGCTATCAGCTGCGCTTGGGCGCGTGATGACCCTTTCATCAGAGCGGGGGCGCGCCGTGAAGTTCAATTTCTCGTCAGGTGAATTACGGCTGGAAACAAACAATCCGGATAACGGCACTGCGCAGGACAGCATCAATATATCCACCGGCGCACCTGATGAACTCGAGATCGGCTTTAATGGTCGGTATTGCCTCGACATAATGGAAGCAATCGACGCCAAGGAACTGACGTTCGAACTCGAACAGCCCGGATCACCCTGTAAAATTTCAACCAAAGACGCACCAGCCGCTGGCGAGAAGCCTTTGTTCGTGCTGATGCCCATGCGGGTGTGAGGTAAATTATGAAAAGGCCGGTTGCATTCAAACAAGCGGACGTAACGCGTGCAATAAAGGGCGCTATAGCTGCCGGATTAAAAGTTACACGCGCAGAGGTGGATCAAAGCGGCAAGATTATCGTATTGGCTGGCGAAGAGAAGCCTACGCCCGCAAACGCGCTTGATAAATGGCTCACAGAAAATGCGAATTAATATGAAAGGAATTCATCGGGTAAAGAAGAAGCTTTCCGACGGTACGACGGCTTATTACTATTATGCATGGCGTAATGGCCCGCGCATCAAAGGACAGCTTGGCAGCGATGAATTCACTCAGTCTTATTACGAATTGGTTTCGGCTAAGAAAAAGCCAGATTCTACAATGCTTCAATCTGTTCTGAATGAATTCCAAGACACGACTATATGGGCTGATCTTGCTCCGCGCACACAGCAAGACTACATCAAACAGATCAAAGTCATTGAGAAAAAGTTCGGCAGTTTTCCCATTAACGGGCTGGCTGACATCCGCACCAAAGCCGTCTTCATGAAATGGCGAGACGAGTTGGCCAAGAAATCGCGCCGGCAGGCAGATTATGCATGGCAGGTACTCGCCCGAATCCTGTCGTGGGCGCTGCCATTGGGGAAGGTGCCTGCCAATCCATGTGAAAAGGGCGGTCGAGTCTATCGTGGAAATCGATCCGAGAATGTTTGGGCAAGTGATGATGAAAGCGCCTTCATGGCTTTGGCACCTGCACACCTTCATCTTGCACTGCAACTGGCACTATGGACCGGGCAGCGTCAAGGTGATTTGCTGCGCCTGGAATGGCCTGCTTATGACGGGGCCAAAATTAGACTGAAGCAGTCTAAAACTGGCGCACGAGTGGTCATCCCTGTTGGGGCACCCCTGAAGATGATGCTTGATGCAATCGAGAATCGCACAGGCACCATATTGAAAAATCTGGACGGGGAGGCGTGGACGAGTGACGGATTTAGAACGTCTTGGCGTAAGGCAAGAATCAAATCTGGTGTATCCGGCTTAACTTTCAACGACCTTCGCGGGACTGCAGTGACGCGTCTGGCTTTGGCTGAATGTACGGAAGCGGAGATTGCAACCATTACAGGTCACAGTCTGCGTGATGTGCGATCAATCCTTGATGCACACTATCTAAATCGCGATCCTAAACTTGCTGAATCTGCCATTCGGAAACTTGAAAACAAGCACAAGTCTGTAAACTGAGGTGTAAACCGCTCTATGCAGGTCTAATCTAATAAGGCAAATTATGTAATGAAATCAAGTGGCTGGGGAACCTGGATTCGAACCAGGACTAACGGAGTCAGAGTCCGTGGGTCTACCGTTAACCTATTCCCCAGCAGGGTTTGCTTGTCAGTCTTACTGATCTGAACAGCACTTTCGACAGAAGCGTGAAGCTTTGTTTGTCGACGGCCTCCATCTAGCGAACTCAAACGATGAGTGCAAGCCCTTCTTTTAAAAAAATGTGGTAAATTCAGTTATTTCTTTGTTGCTCCGGGGAGGCCTTGGTATTGCATCGGTAGCTGAAACGGATGGTAATAAAAAAAGCCCGGCAGCAAAGATGCAAGCCGGGCAAAGGGGCAGGCTGGCCGAGAGGGGACCCGGCTGTGAAGGTGGCGCCTGCCAGATGTTCATTCAGCAGATATGGCGGGTTGCCTCCACGCGTAAGCGCGCATCTGCAAGCTTGGACAGAACGCGCGTCGGATCTTCTGCGCTGCGCGTATGAATCACTGTATAAATGTCTCCGCTCTGAAGCCCGATATCCTTGAGCAGATAATTATCGAGTTCGTTGAGGCGCATGACATGGCGCCGATTTCGGAAAAGCGTCCAGCGACGCAGAACCGACACAAACACGGACTTTACCATTTGCTTGAGCGCGGAGGCGTTTGCACTCGTTGCCGGTAACTGTGTCATCGTGGTCTTGCTGATCGCTGTCATTGCCGCTCTCCTTTAAGCGCGCGTCTTTAAAATGTTGGTATCGTCAGGTCATTCGCTTTCGCGTCTCCATTCTCTGCGACGTCGGCTTTATCCAACAAGCCAATTGATTATTCCAACGAATGTTTTTAATGTAACAGTTCAATAATTATGATGGATGGTTCTGATGAGTGCGCCTTTGGATCTGGACCAGTTACAGACCTTCATTGCCATTGCCGACACAGGCAGTTTTACCAAGGCAGCAGATGCTGTCTTCAAAACGCAATCGGCTGTTTCCATGCAGATGCGCCGTCTTGAGGAGCGCATTGGAAAACCGCTTTTTGAGCGGGATGGCCGCATTAACAGGCTGACTGAAGATGGCGAGCGATTGCTGATCTATGCGCGCCGGATGTTGTTGCTCAATGGCGAAACCATTGCAGCTTTTGACGATACGCAACTCGAAGGCCATGTGCGTATCGGGACGCCGGATGATTATGCTGATCGGTTTTTGCCCGAAATCATGGCGCGCTTTGCGCGTTCAAATCCACGTGTCGAGCTTTCGGTGGTTTGTGAGCCGACCGTTAATCTCGATGAGATGATCCGCCGGGGAACGCTGGATATTGCGCTTGTGACGCAGTGTGATGACAAGCGCCGCTCTGAAGTTGTGCGAACAGAACCGCTTTTATGGGTAGCGTCGGCCAATCATGCCGTTCACGAAGAAGCGATGCTTCCACTGGCTGTGGGGCGCCCAACATGTATCTGGCGTCATGCGGCAATCAGTCTTCTAGAGCAGGCAGAGCGCGATTATCGGATTATTATCACAAGCTGGTCTGCAACAGTTCTGGCTGCGGCGGTTTTATCAGGCCTGGCGGTTTCGGTTTTGCCGGAATGTGCACTGCGCCCGGGCATGCGTGTTCTGGGTGAAGCGGACGGTTTTGGTGCGCTGCCCGAATTTGGTATTGGCATTATGCGTGGTCATACCAAACAAAATGCGATTGTGGATGCACTGGCGCAGCATATCATTGAAAGCCTTGATAATATTTCATCGCCTGCGCCGGTTGCGATGGCGTCTGCAGAAATAGCATCCTTTCCTTCTGTCCGGACACGCCGTGTGCGCAGCAATGAATTATTGCCGGGTTGGTGATGGTGCATAAGATGACGGGGTGGCGTCTTGCCCCGTTGACCAATGCACGTCCGCTGTTACCTATTGCAGAATGAGTATGGGTTCAGATTCGATACCGGGTGGCACCGCCTCCAATGTAGCGGAATATAGCGTTTCCGAGATTTCCGGCGCTTTGAAGCGCACGGTCGAGGATACGTTTTCGCATGTGCGCGTGCGCGGCGAAATTTCCGGCTATCGTGGACCGCATTCGTCAGGACACGCATATTTTGCACTTAAAGATGATCGCGCGCGGCTTGAGGCTGTGATCTGGCGCGGGTCCATGGGCCGTTTGCGCTTCCGCCCCGAAGAGGGGATGGAAGTCATTGCTACGGGTAAACTGACGACCTATCCTGGTTCTTCTAAATATCAGATTGTCATTGAGCAGATGGAACCGGCGGGTGCAGGCGCGCTGATGGCGCTGCTTGAAGAACGCAAGCGCAGGCTGGCTGCGGAAGGCCTGTTTGATCCCGCAGCAAAGCAGCTTCTTCCATTCATGCCGCGGGTGATTGGTGTTGTCACATCGCCAACAGGTGCGGTTATCCGCGATATTATTCACCGCATTTCGGATCGTTATCCACTGCATGTGATTGTCTGGCCTGTGCGCGTGCAGGGTGAAACCAGTGGCGCGGAAGTGGCCGCAGCGGTGGAAGGTTTCAATGCACTGACCGAAGATGGCGCGATTGTGCGCCCTGATGTTCTGATTGTGGCGCGTGGCGGCGGCAGTCTTGAAGACCTCTGGGGCTTCAATGATGAAATCGTCGTTCGCGCAGTTGCCGCATCGCATATTCCTGTAATTTCGGCCGTTGGCCATGAAACGGACTGGACGCTGATCGATCTGGCTGCTGATGTGCGTGCGCCAACGCCGACAGGCGCTGCTGAAATGGCAGTGCCGGTCAAAGCCGATCTGGTTGCAACAGTTGCAACACAGTCTGCGCGGCTGGCGTCGGCCATGTCGCGTTTCATTGACCTGAAGCGTCAGGCCTATCGTGCGGCCGGTCGCGCGCTGCCATCTGCCGATCAGTTGCTGGCCTTGCCGCGGCGGCGGTTTGATGAGGCGGCGTCACGTCTGACACGCGGGCTTTTTGTGAACACGCAACAGAAACGCGTTCAGTTCGAGGGCCGTGCGCGTCAGTTGTCGCCACGTTTGCTGCAACGCGGGTTTGATGAGCAAAAGCGTCATTTGAAATTGCTTGCCCAGCGCTTGCCGCGTGCGTTGGAAGTCTTCCTGCGCGAAAGACGTGTTGCTTTTGCGCGGCGTGCCGAAAGACTGACGCCGGCGCCGCTGTTGCGCCGCGCAACGCTTGCAAAAAACACTGTCGAGCAGCTTGATCGCCGTCGAGATCAGGCGATCAGCCTGTTGATTGAGCGCACAAAACGCCGTGGGCAGGAACTGGAACGCCTGATGCGGACACTCTCTTATGAAAGCGTTCTGGATCGCGGTTTTGCGGTTGTTTTTGATGCGGATGGCAAGCCGGTCAAACAAGCGGCAAGTATTTCGGAAGGGGATGCTTTGTCGATCCGCTTCCGTGATGGCGATGTCTGTGCAACAGCGGGACATGGCCCTGAGATACCATCACCGAAAGGCGCGGCGCGAAAAACGTCTTCGTCTGGTTCTGGCGGGCAGGGCACGCTCTTTTAGCAACACATAGAGCGCAATTTCGCTGAGGTTGCAGATAAATGAGCACTCTTAAGGCTGACTTAAGTTTGGTTTTCTCTTTCGTTCGTTTAGCGAGCCAAATGGCTTAATTGGATGAAGCGAAAGAGTTTTTGAATGTCGCGTAACTTTCCCCATGGCCGTATAGTGACGAGCCGCCGCGCGTTTCTCATCGGTGCGAGTGCTGTTGCATTATCGGGCTGTGTTTCGACCGCGCAGCAGGCAAGCCAGGTCAAACCTGAACCTGCTCCGATACGCGCTGTGCCGCCCATGTATGAAGCGATGCCCTATGAGCAGTTTCCAATCCCTGCGGTGAATGTTGCCAAAGTCGATCCGAAATTCTGGCGGCAGGAAGTCGATTATCCGACCACTGAAAAGGTTGGCACCGTTATCGTCGATACGCCCAACAAATATCTTTATCATGTGCGCAGCAATGGCCGTGCGATGCGCTATGGCATAGGCGTTGGACGTGATGGGTTTTCATGGGCTGGCCGTGCGATTATCGCTTATAAGCGGCAGTGGCCGCGCTGGACACCACCGGATGAAATGGTAGCGCGCCAGCCTGCGCTGGAACCTTACAGCATCGCCAATGGTGGTATGCCGCCCGGTTTGAAAAATCCGCTCGGCGCACGCGCTCTCTATATTCATAAAGACGGACGTGACACGATCTATCGTATTCATGGATCGCCTGAAGAATGGAGCATTGGTAAGGCAGTGTCGTCTGGCTGTATCCGCTTGCTCAATCAGGATGTCATCGATCTCTATAACAATGTGCGCGATGGCAGTACGATTGTGGTCATTCCTGATCCGAGTAAGGGAACGCAGGTTTCGGCTTAACGAGCAAAAGGCGCGGACTTCCGCGCCTTTTGCTTATTTGAAGTGAGGCTAGCGCATTCCGAAAAGTGCGAAGCGGTTTTCGGAATGCGCTTTAAATACCTGTTTCCTTACAGACGACCACACGCCAGCCATCGGGATCTTCATAGGTGAAACTGCGGTTGAGCCAGTAAGGATTTTCTGGCTCCACAGGCGCATAGCCTCCGCCCTGCATCCGTTTGTTCAAACGGTCATAAGCCGCCTCGTCGGTTATATAGATCACCAGCAGATTATCTTCCGACGGAGCCCGGCAAGGACTGCCTGCTTCATGTTCTGTGAATTCAAGATGTACACTCTTTCCGGGCAGGCCCAGCATGATACCGTTATATCCGTCGTGGGCTTCAAAGGCACCAAGTTGCGGCAGCCCAAGGCCATCACGATAGAAAGCGATGACTTCATTAAATTTATCCGTTGGCCGGGCAAAGCGAACTTGAACAGGGGTAGCCCCTTCGCCAAGAGTGAGTGATTGTTGGGTGGATTGAGTATTCATTTGCGTTCCTTTGGTTTTAGTTCTGTCCGGATGCGGCCAGTGCCTGCATTCCGCGCCATAGGGATGGCGCCTGCATGACGATGACACCAATGGCGACGAGCAGGACGCCGATCAGACGGGATGGCGTGATTTCTCTTGATACAAATCCCATGATGCCGAAATAATCGATCAGCACAGAGGCGATGAGTTGTCCGGCGATAACTGCAGTCATGAAACCGGCTGCACCAAGTTTTGGGGCAAATAGAATGGCGGCGGTAATGTAGAGCACACCGGCAATGCCGCCGATCCATATCCACTTCGGTTGTCCTACAAGACCACTGAAAGTGGGGAGTGACACTTTCATCGCCAGTAAGACGGGCAACACACAGATGATGCTGACAATCAATGAAACAATCGTTGCCCAAAGCGGATGACCGAGCGCACGTCCCAAAGCTGCGTTGGCACCTGCCTGAAACGGTACAACCGCACCTGCGATAAGGGCGGCGATTAAAAATGTGAGTGATCCCTGAGCCTGCATGAAGATAGCCTTTTCTGTATTCATCTGGCTCAAATCTAGATATAAACGAACTGAATTTGAAATTCAGATTGCAGAGTTTATTATGCACAAGATGAATAATCTGCGCGGTGTCGATTTGAACCTGCTTGTGGTTCTGGATGCACTTCTGACAGAGCGCCATGTCTCGCGCGCAGCGGTACGGTTGAATATGAGTCAGCCAGCCGTCAGCCATGCGCTGGCCCGTTTGCGAGAGCTGTTCGATGATCCGCTTCTCATTCGCCAGGGGGCAGGTTTTGCTCCGACCATCAAGGCAATGGAGATAACGAAGCCGCTCGCGCAGGTTCTGTCAGGGATACGCAGTGTTCTTGGTCCGCAGGGTTTTGATCCTATAACCACGCAGCATCGTTTTCATCTAGCCATGTCCGATTATGGCGGTAGCATTTTGCTGCCTGAACTGGTGAGGGATTTACGCCGGACAGCATCGGGGGTTGATCTGGTGGTCAGCCAGTTTAGCCGTGAAAGCATGGTCGCGCGCATTCTGGATGGTGAGATTGATCTGGGGTTCGGTGTGTTCCCACATTTGCCGGCTCAGATTGCGGCAGATGTCATCATGCAGGACGAATATGTCTGTTTGCTTGACCGCCGAAGCATCGAGGGGCGGGTATTGGATGTTGAAACATATTTGGAGCGACCGCATGCGCTTGTTGCGGTGCGCGGTGATGCGCCGACGGAAATTGAGGAAAGCTTGAAAAGTGCCGGATATACGCGGCATGTCGCAGTGGTTGTTCCGCATTGGGGCGTTGCGCCACAGCTGATTTCCGGTACAGACCTAATTTTGACCATTGCGCGTGGCGGGTTGAAGAATCTTCCGAAGGATAGCAATCTGGCCGTCCTGCCTGTGCCCGTGGCGTTGCCACCGATACCGTTTGTGCAGATATGGCATAAGCGCCGGGAAAGTGACCCGGCGCACCGCTGGCTACGGTCGAAGATAAGCGCGAGCGTCTTTAGCGTTTAATAAGCGTATTCGAGGAAGATCGGCTCGACCGATCCTGCCCAGACACTGTTATAGGCTTTGAGCATCCGCTCCGCATCGGTGATGCCTGCGGCAACGATTTCTTCGAGTGGTGCGAGGAAATGCGTCTCATCAAAGCCATCGCCATTAAGCTGCTTGCGGTTGAGCAGGCCGAGGCGCGAGATTTCCAGCGTCTTGCGTGCAATCTGCGCAACAGGCTTGCCGCGGAACGAAGCATTGAGCGCCTTTGCAGGTACATCATTGCGCAGCGCCAGCACCTCTTCATAGGTCCAGTCTTTGGTCAAATCTTCTGCGGCACTGAGCGCTTCCTCATCATAAAGCAGACCAACCCAATAAGCGGGCAGGGCGCAGATACGGCGCCATGGGCCACCATCGGCTCCGCGCATTTCGAGGAAGCGCTTCAGACGCACTTCCGGGAACAGGGTCGAGAGATGGTTGGTCCAGTCGCCCATATTTGGCACTGGATCGCTGACTTCACCCTTTAATGCACCATTCATGAACTGGCGGAAGGTGACGTGCGTGCAGTCGTGATAATGGCCATCACGCAGGATAAAATACATCGGGATATCGAGCGCCCATTCGACATAGTCGATGAAACCGAAGTTTTGGGAGAAGACAAACGGCAACACGCCCGAGCGCTGATTGTCGGTATCGCGCCAGATGTTGGAACGCCACGACAGAAGGCCATTTGGCTTGCCTTCCGTGAAGGGCGAGCTTGCAAACAGGGCCGTTGCAATCGACTGGAGCTTCATCGAAACCTGCATCTTGCGACGCATGTCGGACTCGGAACTGAAATCGAGATTCACCTGAATGGTCGACGTGCGATACATCATGTCCAGCCCTTCATGGCCTACCTTCGGCATGTAGTTGGTCATGATGTTATAACGTGACTTTGGCATGACAGGCGTTTCGGCCAATGTCCATTTTGGGCTACCACCGAGGCCAAGGAATCGAATGCCAAGTGGTTCCGCAATCTCGCGCACCTGCGAAAGATGAGCGTTCACTTCACGGCACGTCTGGTGGATAGAGGAAAGCGGCGCGCCAGACAGTTCAAATTGGCCACCCGGTTCGAGCGAAATAGCACCCTGTCCCGTTGGCTCAACGAGACCGATAATATTGCCTTCGTCGATAATCGGCTCCCAGCCAAGCTTGGCTTTCATGCCTTCGAGAATGGCTTTAATGCCACTTGGCCCTTCATAAGGAACGGGGCTGTTGTTCGCGACGTAGAAAGGAAATTTCTCGTGCTCGGTGCCGATGCGCCATGCATCCTTGGGCTTGGCTCCCTCAGCAAGATAGGCTGCGAGTTCTTCAACACCGGTTAGTGCTGTTTCATCGGTCGTGTCGCGCGCCATTCATATTATCCCTAGACGAATTTTTCTTTGTCAGCGTGATTGGACAAATTTGTCAAATCGCGCAAGTCAATTTCATTGATGATTGGATTTTCTTGCATTCATATTCATGTTTTCCAGTCACCCAGCACTGCCTGCACAAGGGTAAGCGCTGCGACAGCCGCTGTATCGGCACGCAAAATGCGCGGTCCCAATGGTATCGCTGTCACAAAAGGCAGGCTGCGCAATTGCTGACGTTCACTTTCCGAAAATCCCCCTTCAGGCCCGATCAGCACGGCATAGGCGGCTGGCTCAAGACTGCTTAGAATGGTCAGAGGGTCGTCCGTTTCATAGCCTTCATCGCAAAAAATAAGCCGGCGCGATGCATCCCACTGCTCAAGAAAGCGGTCAAAGCGGATCGCATCGCGGCATTCGGGTATCGCGAGAACGCCGCACTGTTCGGCAGCCTCAATGGCATTGGCCCTGATGCGGTCCGTGCCCAGCTTAGGCACCTGCGTATGCTGTGTAATCACAGGCCGCAAAACGCCTGCTCCCATCTCCACGGCCTTCTGCACCATATAGTCGAGCCGCCCTTGTTTCAGCGGTGCGAAACAATAGACGAGGTCACAAGGCGCGGGCTGTGGGCGAGTCTGCTCGACCGCTTCAAGAAATAACCGCTTCTTGCCTTCTGGGCGTAGGCGCATTTTCCACTCGCCGTCCTGCCCGTTAAAGGCGAGAATTTCGTCGCCGTCCTTTAATCGCAAAACATGAGTCAGATAATGGGCGGCCTGCGTTGGAGCTTCCACGTGAGCACCATCGCCAAGGCTGGCTTCGAGATAAAGTCTTTGCATTTTATAATTCGCGCGCATGATCGCATCGATGACAGAGGGCAGGGGCAATGGTCAAGCGATTTGGTTGCCGCACAGCACGGGCAACAGTTGCGTACACAATGAGTTGATCCTAACAAAAAACCATTGGAATTGAATAAGATTGCATCCATATAGATATGAACCTATCGATTTGAATGGAATGTAAGTTATGAAACAGGCCTGGGTCGAATTCGCACCGTTGCTGTCAGCAAATGCGCGCGCATGGCGAAAAGCTTTTGACGGGGCGATGTCAGAGCACGGTCTGTCGGATGCAAAAGCCATCCCGCTTATGACGCTCCTGCGCCATGGCGATTGCGTTCCGCAAGGCGTGCTTGCCGAGCGTGTCGGCATTGAAGGCGCCACAATCGTTCGTGTTGTCGATGAGTTGGAAAAAGAAAATCTGATCCGTCGTATTGCCGATGAGAATGACCGCCGCGTCAAGCTCATTGAGTTGACGGATGAAGGCCGAGCACTTGCTGCAAAGGTTGAAAAAGCGGCAACGAGATTGCGCACGGCATTTCTTGGTGATCTCGACCCCGATGCCGTGGATGTTGCGTTGGATGTGCTGCGCAAGCTTCACGATAAATTCCAGAGCCAGCCATCCTGAGCAAACTTAATGAACAAGCATTTGTAAAACTGATGATCAAGCCCGCTGAAACATTGCCACGATTTTGGGACGTTGTCTTCTCGCTGAAGACCTTTGCTGCGGCCATGCTCGCGCTGTGGATTGCGCTGCTGGCCGATTTGCCAAATCCTTATTGGTCGGTGGCTGCTGTCTATATTGTTGCGCATCCGCTTTCAGGTGCAACGACATCCAAGGGCTTTTATCGCCTGATCGGCACGATCATCGGTGGTGCGGTTACCATCCTGTTTGTCCCGCATCTGGTCAACTCTCCAGAACTCCTCACTTTAGCCATCGGTCTTTGGATGGGGCTTTGTCTGGCAATCAGCCTGCTTGACGGCACGCCGCGCAGCTATCTGTTTATGCTGGCGGGGTATACCGTCGCCATTGCAAGCTTTGCCGTCGTATCGGCCCCTGAAACCACTTTCAATTATGCGGTGGGCCGTGTTGAAGAAATTGCCATCGGCATCATATGCGCTGCGGTGGTCAATCGTCTGGTGTTTCCACGTCATAGCGGCCCGGTTCTTGTTGCGCGTATTGATAACTGGCTGCGCGATGGTTCGAAGCTTGCCGTTGCAGCGTTGCGGGGCAATGGCGATAGTCCCGAATTTCTTCGTGACCGTCAGCGGTTGGCGGCAGATGCTTTGGAGCTGCGCAATCTGACCACGCATGTGGCTTATGACACATCGTCTATCCGCGATGTTGCAAGGCTTCTGCATGTGCTGCAGCAGCGTATGGTCGCCGTTCTGCCGATCATTTCGAGCCTGCACGATGTGCTGCTTTTCAAGCCTGGTGAAGGACAAAAGCCTTGGCATCCGGCAGTGCAGAAATTGCTCGATGAAACCTGCAGCTGGATTGAAAGCGGAGAGAATTTAACCGAGCAGCGCCGTGCGGTTTTGTTGGGCTATATCGATGAAATTGAACGCTTTGGTAAGGACGCCTGCACATGGAATGAGCTCTTGCCATTTAATGTTGCAGCACGCGTGAGAGATCTGGTTCAGATATGGAGCGACTGTATTACACTGCGTCAGGATATTTTTTCCGGTTCCCGACATGCGCTTCGGTGGCGTCGTTATGATGCACATCTGAAAACCCGCCCGCAGCACAGAGATTATGGGATAGCCTTTCTTTCGGGCTTTGGTGCTTTCGTCTCGACCTGTGTTGCAACCGCATTTTGGATTGCAACGGGTTGGTCGCAGGGCAGTGCGGCTGCGATGATGGCGGGTATCTTCTGCTGTATTTTTGCAGCGATGGATGATCCGGTCCCGGTTATGCGCAAGTTTGGCCAATTGTTGATGATCGTAATTGTTGCGGCCTTTGTTTTTGAGTTCGCGCTGCTGCCATTGGTCGATAGTTTCTTGCCGCTTATGCTCGTGCTGGGCCTATTTCTGATCCCTGCCGGATTGCTTCTGGCAATACCGTCGCAATTCATGCTCGGCATGGTGCTGTGCATAAATCTGCCGATGCTGCTGATGCTGCAAGGCCGTCTCACGCATGATTTCGTGAGCTTTGCCAACGCAAACCTGGCAACGGTCGTTGGTATTGTCATTGCAGCGGTCGTTACCTCAATTGTTCGTTCGGTGGGGGCTGAATGGACAGTGCAGCGCCTCGTCAAGGCAGGCTGGAATGATCTTGTTCTTGCAACTGAACGTAAGCCGGGTCGCCATCGCCGTCAGCGCATGAACGGCTTGCTGCTCAGAATGATTGATCGCATCGGCATGATGACGCCAAGGCTTGCACTGATCCCGTCAGCCGACATTGCCAAGGTCGATCTGCTGCGCGATCTGCGTAACGGCATGAATACGATCGATCTTCAGCAATATCGGGCGAAGATGCCAGAAGCTTGCCGTGAAGCGGTCGACAGGGTGCTCGACGGCGTCGGTGCTCACTATCGCGCGCTTCTGCGCAACAGGAAAGCTGAAACGCGTCTCGATATTGACGAGCGGCTTCTTGCGGCTATCGACGACGCTATCGCCGTGATCATCGATCATGGATCGCCTGCAATCGCCAAACGGCCACGTCTGGCGCTGGTCGCCCTGCGCTTCAACCTCTTTCCCAAGGCACCACCTTTCCAGTTGCCACCACAGCCGCAACTGGAACTGCCGGATGCTGCATGAGACATGTTCAGAGAATGGAAATTTTAGAGTCATGAGACCGGAATTCGACATCTATGGCATCTATCTGCCGAGCCTCGCGGTTCTGGCACTGGGCGCCTATTTTGCCAATTCGCTGATGCAGCGCTTGCTGGCGCGCGTCCGCTTCTATCGTTTTGTGTGGCACAGGCCCCTGTTTGATGCCGCCATGTACTTCTGCATTCTCGGCGTGAGCGCCGTTGTTCTGAATGGAATACCGCTATGAAACAGCTTTTTGCACATTCCGGTCGGGTCTTTCTTACCCTCGTCATGGTCACAATAGCAGGGCTGCTTGGCTGGCATCTTTGGGATTATTACATGAATGCACCATGGACCCGCGACGGTAAAATTCGCGCCGATGTTGTGCGCATTGCGCCCGATGTTGCAGGTCTTGTGAGCGAAGTTCTGGTGCATGACAATCAGAACGTCAAAAAGGGTGATGTGATTTTCCGTATTGATCAGGCTCGCTACAAGCTGGCGCTGCAATTGGCAGACGCAAAGCTTGCCAGCAGCAAGGCAGCGCTTGATATGGCCAATCGGGATCTCACCCGGTATAGCAAGCTTAACGACACCACCGTCACGCAGCAAAAGATGGAGCAGATCGAGACGGCGACACAGCAGGCCGAAGCCGCTTATCGTCAGGCCGAGCTTGATCGGGATCTTGCTTCTCTCAATCTGGAACGGTCGTCTGTCCGGGCACCGGTGAATGGCGTGATCACCAATTTTTCGCTCCAGCCGGGTGATTACGTCACCACCGGTTCCGCCGTCACAGCACTGGTCGACACGGACTCATATTATGTGTCGGGTTATTTTGAAGAAAACAAGCTTGAGCGTATCAAGGTTGGGGACCCGGTTGTGATTGATGTGATGGGTAGCCAAGTGCAGCTTAAGGGCAGGGTTGAAGGCATTGCTGGCGGTATCGAAGATCGTGAGCGTACCGATTCCACAAGTTTGCTTGCCAATGTTTCGCCGACATTCAACTGGGTTCGTCTGGCGCAGCGCGTGCCCGTGCGGGTGAAGATTGAGGATGTGCCGCAGAACGTTCATCTGGTTGCGGGCCGCACGGTCAGCGTTTCGGTAATTAACTGAAAACGCCTATTGCGAGAAAGAAAGCCCGGCTGTTGTCCGGGCTTTTTTCATGTTAGCAACTGACTTGTAAGATTGGCAGCGGAGCTTGGCAATGAGCGTATTGGTCATTCAGAATTATCTTGATTCAGGTCTTGGCCAGATTGAGCCTCTATTGATCGAGGCGGGGTTCTTGATTGATCTGCGCCACGCCTATCAGGGGGAGGCCCTGCCACGCGATGACAGCGAATATCAGGCGATGATCGTGCTCGGCGGCGAGCAGAACGCACTTGCTGACGGCGCATGTCCGTATTTCCCTCATTTGCTCAATCTCATTCGTGCCTTTGGCGATAAAGATAAGGCTGTGCTTGGTATCTGCCTTGGCAGCCAGCTTGTCGCACGGGCCTATGGTGGCGAGAACATTCTGGATCGCCCTATGGAATTTGGTTGGCATGAGGTCCGGCTGACTGACGATGGCAAAAGCGATCCAGTGCTTGCGGAAGCTGGATTATCCTTTCCCATTTTTCACTGGCACCGCGATACATTCTCGCTGCCCGAAGGCGCCATTCATTTGGCGGTTAGCGATATGACAGTGCATCAGGCCTATCGGATTGGGCGTGCTGTCTATGGCACACAGTTTCATTTTGAAGCGAATAGTGAACTCGTCGTTGAATGGAGTGAATCGCTGGGCGACTCAATAACTGCCTTTGCGCCCGAGTGGCCGGCGCAATTGCCTGCAAATTTACAGCGCTCCGGCATTGCTGCGGATAAAGCCGGCGCTGCTCTGGCAAAGGCGTGGATCGATTTGATCTAAACCGCGACCGCTTTAGTTTTAGCTTTTACGTCTGTTTTAACGACGGGTTTCTGTTTGTGAGACATACGTGATCAATGCGTTGCGACTTTGCCACAGCGGCCATTCATTTGGACTTTTCCATTGGAAAGAGACAATTGTAGTTCCGGTGTTCAGTTGCGGGTAACTTTTTTCAGGTGTAACTGGTGCCTCGTTCCGGGTGGCAAATGGTCGGTCAAGGTGCAAGCTTTGGCCCTGTCGAAACTCGGTTTCCAGATCCCCCGGTAACCCTCGAAAGAGTTTTCGATCATGACCGCTAAGCATGCCGCCCTTCTGACCGTTCTGATGGTTTCTGCGATCGTGTTCATGGCAGTTGGCATTTTTACCGTCGATGCCGGTAATAGCATGACCTCCACGGACGGTTACGGCATTTCCAGCGCGCGTTAGAGCGCGTTTCGATCTGATTGGATTAGCGCGGCGCTCTAATCATTACCCGTTGTTTCCAGAAAACGCTTTTCCACGCCGTCAATGACGATGGCCGAAAGCTTTCCATTTTTCCAGGCATAGGTATCGAGATTGACCCGGTTGGGCTGAACGTCGATAGCGTTCTGCGGCGTGTGCCCGTGGATGATGACTTTTTCCAGTGGATCGGTCCACTTCAGAAACACCGTTCTGATCCACATCAGATCATCTCGGTCCTGAGCATCGAGCGAAACCGCCGGGTTCACACCCGCATGACAGAAAAAGAAATCACCGAAACTCACCGATGATGGCATTGAGCGGATATAGTCGATATGGGCTTGGGGAACTTTGTCCCTAAGCTGCTTATAGCCTGCCGCAGCCGACGCAGAGTCCGTGTAGTCGACGTCCACGCCGTAGGATCGAGCGGTGTCGCTGCCGCCATGAAGCGCAAAAATCCCGTTCGTGTCGCCAGTTGCAAGATAATGCAGGAAACCATCATCATGATTTCCGATCAGAGAGAGAATGCGCGGATCATGCGTTGAAGCATGGATGAGAAAATCCAGCACGCCTTTGGAGTCTGGCCCCCTGTCGATGTAGTCGCCCAGATGAACGATGCGCCAGTCATGGGTTGGACGGTGGTCGAGATCGGCGCGGATAAGGCCATGCATGTCCTGCAAAAGATCAAGCCGACCATGTATGTCGCCGATTGCATAAAGCCGGACACCCTCCGGCCCTTTTGCATCTTGGAGTGTCACGCCGCTCATAAATCGCTGCTTTCTTTCGCGTCTTTTCCAGCCCGCTGACGATAGCGCAATCGCGACACGCGCTCACGCTCGTCATTGAGTTCGCGATCATTGGTTGCCTCTTCGACGAAGCGGATATGTTTTTGAACCGCATCGCGCGCGGCTTTCGGGTTGCTTGCGATCACGGCATCGTAAATGGCGCGATGCTGTGACAGCAGCATGTCGGCCACGCCGGGATAGCTGTAAATCAGACCGCGATTGTAAAAAACGCCATCTTTCAGAAGCTGATAGCAAGAGCGCAATGTGTGAAGAAGCACGATATTGTGCGCCGCTTCGCCGATTGCATTGTGAAACTCGACATCAAGCTGCGCGCTCTGTTCGAGATCTTTTGCAGTGTTTGCGGCTTCCATTGCGCTCAGAATTTCGGTGAGAAGGGCCTTGTCTGCCGATGTTGCGCGCAGGGCTGCATATTCGGCTGCAATGCTTTCGATCTCGCGGCGATATTCGAGATAGTCGGTTGTCGCTTTACGGTGCTCAGCGAAAAGTTTCGCAACGGGGGCGCTGAACACCACCCCGATAACGTCGGCCACAAATGTGCCGCCACCGTGCCGTGATGTCAGAAGCCCCGCATTTTCAAGGCGCTTGAGCGCATCGCGCAGAATAGGGCGCGAAATGTCGAGCTGGCGCGCAAGCTCACGCTCGCCCGGAAGCCGGTCGCCACCGCGAAGTACGCCTTCAAGAATCAGGCTCTCGATTTGATGCACAACATCATCTGCCGTGCGGCTTGCCTGAATGCGGGAAAAAACTGTCTCGGCCATGCCGTTTTCTGCTTCTGTCATGGCTACAAATTATCCTTAAGCCATCGAGCGGGCAACGGGTTATAGAATTTATAAAAAAAGCCCCGGAAATGATGTGTTCTGTTGCAAAAAAAAACGAATGGTGAACGATTGTCGTTTGTAAATTGCTTTTTGCGGATCATATGCACGACTTAAATGCCACAATCGGCGCTCTCAACCCTTTTACCTGATGCATAATCTTATCGGTCCTTATTTCGATCCGACAGGCATCATGCTTTAAAATATGACTTTATCTATCTTGTTTTTAAGCAGGCATAGGGATTATAGGGAGAATTATATAACAGGCCTTTCTAATCGCCTCCATCGATCAACCCAGAGGTTTCTCTCCGTGCTCTCATTGAAGTCCTTCTTTTCCGCTTCTGGCCTAGTTGCCATTTTGGCGCTGCAAATCAGCCCGGCTGGTGCTGCAACGACACAATATCCGCTGACCATTGATAATTGCGGCGCAAAGATTACCATCAAAAAAGCGCCGGAACGTGCAATTGGTCTTGGACAGAACAGTGCTGAAATCATGCTGCTTCTGGGCCTTGAAGATAAGATGGCCGGAACAGCATTTTGGCCGAGTAAAGTTCTTCCGCAGCTCGAGGAAGCAAATGCCAAGGTCAAGCTTCTGACTGTCGAGTTTCCAACCTTCGAATCGATTCTTGCAGAAAACCCAGATTTCGTAGCCGCTGCATTGCCGACCTTGATCGGGCCAAGCAGCAAGGTCGCCAAGCGCGAAGATTTTGATAAGCTTGATATTCCAGCCTATCTGTCACCCAGCACCTGCCTGAGCACAACGCGGGTCAAGGACCAATATGGCAGCCGCGACGAGCTCTGGAACATGGATCTGCTTTATAAGGAAATTGACGAGCTTTCTCAGATTTTCGATGTGGCCGATCGTGGTCAGGCGCTGATTGCTGATTTCAAGGCGCGTGAAGCGGCATTGCGTGCGAGCGTACCCGCTGGCGATAAAAAGCTTTCCTATGTGTTCTGGTTCTCCAGCCAGTCACCGTCTGCTGATGCCTATCTGGGCGGTGGAAATGGTGCTTCGACCTTTATCGCGGATGTTCTGGGTGGCGAAAACGCCATCAAAGCAGAAGCTGAATGGCCAACACTTGGCTGGGAAAGCATCATTGCAGCCAACCCGGATGTTATCGTTGTTGCCAATCTTGACCGCAACCGGTGGGAACTCGACAAGCCGGAAGCAAAGATTAAGTTCCTCAACACCGATCCGGCTGTCAGCCAAATGCCCGCAGTGAAGAACAAAGCCATTGTTGTCATGGACGGCCAGGCGATGAACCCGACCATTCGCACGATTTACGGTGCCGAACAGGTCGCAAGCCAGTTGAAAGAACTTGGTATTCTAAAGTGAATGTCGCAAGCCATTCTCTGAGGCACTGGGGGGCTTTCGGCCTTTTGCTGTTGGCGTCCCTTGCCTGTATTGGAACAGTTGTCGGTATCAGCGTCGGGATTGGAGATCTTCCAATCCCGTTGTCAACCACATTGGCGGCTATAACCAATCGTCTGGGATGGACGAACATCGAGCTTAGCCGCATTCATGAGACGGTGATCTGGGACTATCGTCTCAGCCGCGCTTTGGTTGCAGCTTTCTGCGGTGCGGGCCTCGCCCTCTCGGGTGCGATCATGCAATCACTTTTGCGCAATCCACTGGCCGAGCCTTATGTGCTTGGTATTTCGGCTGGCGCCTCCACCGGTGCCGTGGTTGTGGTAATTTTAGGTGTTGGCGCGGGCGCGGTCTCGCTCTCAGCGGGTGCTTTTGTTGGCGCCTTCGCAGCATTTTTCTTTGTCGCCCTTTTGTCCAACGGCACAAGGGGTGGTGCGGATAGAACCATTCTTGCGGGTGTCGCCGCGTCGCAGCTTTTCAACGCCATAACCTCTTATATTGTCACGACCTCGGGAAATGCGCAGCAGGCGCGCGATGTGATGTTCTGGCTGCTCGGTAGCTTTGGTGGTGTGCGCTGGCCTGAATTTGTGCTGGTGTCGATCATTATCACGCTTGGTCTGTTGGCCTGTCTGCTCTATGCCCATGTTCTCGATGCATTTGCCTTTGGTGATGAAGCCGCGTCCTCACTTGGGGTCAATGTCGGCCGCGCGCGCATTGTTCTTTTTGCACTGACGGCAATGATGACTGCCACAATCGTCAGTATGGTGGGTTCAATCGGATTTGTCGGACTGGTTGTCCCGCATGCAGCACGTTTTATCGTCGGGCCGCTGCATATACGATTGCTGCCAGCCTGTGCGGTGATAGGCGCGATTTTCATGATTCTGGCTGATATTGCTTCGCGTGCCCTCATACCGCAGCAGGTTTTGCCCATTGGCGTTGTGACGGCACTCGTCGGTGTGCCGGTCTTTTCCATCATTCTTTATCGGTTTCAGCGCGCGTCATGACGATTAAGGTAGAAAACCTAACCTGGAAAATTGGTAAGAAGACCATTCTGGATGATGTTTCCTTTGAAGCGAAATCCGGCAAAATGCTCGGTCTTCTCGGACCAAACGGTTCTGGAAAAACATCGCTTCTGCGGCTGATCGCTGGATTGAAGCGACCAAATTCGGGCAGCGTTTTGCTGGATAATACGAATATTACAACAATAGCGCGCCGTGCTGTTGCTCAACGCGTTGCTTTTGTCCAACAGCATGCGACCACCAATGCCAATTTGAAGGTCCTAGACGTTATCAAGCTTGGGCGCTTTCCTCACAGGTCCATGTTTTCGGGCTGGGCGAGTAGCGATGATGCGGCCGTTGAGTATGCGATTGAGCGCACCGGCATGAAAGCCAAACGTAACGAAAGCTGGCAAAGCCTGTCGGGTGGTGAAAAGCAGCGCGCGCATATTGCAAGGGCGCTTGCACAGACACCCAAAGAGCTGATCCTTGATGAGCCGACCAACCATCTTGATATTCAACATCAAATGGCCTTGCTGCGGCTTGTCTCAGAACTGCCGATTACCAGCATCATTGCACTGCATGATCTCAATCATGCGGCTATGTTCTGTGATGAGCTGATGATTATGCAGGCAGGCAAGATCGTGGCTTTCGGCTCACCGGAAGACGTTATAAATCAGCATCTTCTCAAGCAAGTTTTTTCCGTTGATGCCCGTGTCGAAATATCTCCACACAGTGCGCGGCCTCATATTCATTATTTGAAATAACGTCAGGTGAGGGGAGGAGAGAATTCCGAAAAGCGGCTCCCGCTTTTGCTGGAAATGCTTTAACCTCAAAGGCCTTCTTCCGAAGAGGTTTCACTCTCTTCAGCATAATGAAATTTGTGCAGATTTTTGAAATAGGTTATGATTTTGCCATCATAGCCTATTTCTTGATAAACACTTTGCTGTATCTTACTGCGAATATCTGTCGGCTTTTCACCATATTTTTCATGAAATAGCTTCGAGAACGAGCTATAGTCGCTAAAGCCTGACTGATAGGCGAGTTCAGCAAGGTGAATACGTCTGCCATTCGAGGCTCTTAGGCGCCTGAAAGCGAGAGTCAGTCGTTTATTTCTGATAATGGCCGCAATGCCTCCCTCTTCGGCGAAAATTCGATACAGATGAGAGCGCGATATGTTGAAGCGTTTCAGGATGCTTCCTGTGGAGAGCGAAAGATTTTCGATATTTCTATCGATGTAATCCAAAATTCTCTGCTTCGTTATAATGCTCAATGTTGTTGATTCAGCAGCGTTAAACTCTTTGCCGTTCAGGCTCATTGCAAACATATCTATAATAGAATTCTGAATGCCCTCAATTTGTACAGTGTTGAGGTGTGGTGAGACCTTCATAAAACCTTGTGTGCAGTTGACCAGAAACGCTGTCAGTGGGTCTTCTGATCCCAGAACGCGCCCGTGAATATTGCCGTTTAAACCGCTGCGTTGAACCAGAGCGCGCGGTAGCACCATTGTCATTCTGCTGCCCGGCGTTACTTCGGTTGTCAGCTTATAGGCCATGTCCATAATGAGAATATCGCCTACAAAAGCCTGTGAGCATATTCCGTTAAAGTCGCCGCGTTGCGTTCCTTGTGTGACAACCTGAATCATATAATGGTCGAGACCAAAGCGTGAGATGGAGTGCTCGTCACGTATATATTTTTGGGCGTTGAATTTCGTTTCGCCCATAACTAATTCGCCAATCTGGTTGGCCGTAATTTCTCCGTAAAGAGTCTGTGGTGCCTCTCGTGGATCTATAACGGTTTCAAAGGCAGGCAGCGTTACTTCGCGCCAATAGTCATTTCTATCGCGTTCTTCAATTAAATCTGTCGAAAGTCTGATAGAGCTTATCAATACTATTCCCCTGATTTCCAAGAACTTACAATATGTAATAAAAAGGGTTCTTTAATATGAGATAGGTGATGAAATGATTATTAAATGTAAATATTTTATTAACGCACAATTTTTGATTAATACTATTTAATGCAGATTTTAGCAATTGTAATTTGTGCATCGTGTGGCGCGCTCCATGGAAGTTTTGCGGAAGCGCGGTTATGGTGCGCGCAAGAGCAGTTATGGAGAACTTGCGTTGAAAATTTTTGTTTTTGGCAGTGTGAATGTCGATGTTAGCGCCCGAATGGCCGCATTGCCGCGTCCGGGACAAACCATCAATGCGTCGGGATATGGCATTGGTCTTGGTGGCAAGGGGGCCAATCAGGCGGTTGCTATCGCCAAGCTTGGTGGCGAACTTTGTTTTGTCGGCGCGGTCGGCAGAGATTCTTTTGGCGATTTGGCTGTCAGGCAAATGCAGGAGTTTGGTGTGAATACCAAGAGTATTCGCGCCGTTGATGGTGCTGATACTGGTATTGCGATTATTCAGGTTGAAGAAGCGGGGCAGAACACGATTGTCGTTTGTGCTGGCGCCAATGCGCTTTGGTCTGCATCGGATGTAGACGCTTATCGGTCTGATATTGCCAAGGCTAAGATCACGCTTTTGCAGCGTGAAGTGCCGCATGAGGTTAATCTTGCGGTGGCAAGGGCTGTGAAAGAGGCGGGCGGAACAGTGCTGCTTGACCCTGCGCCTGTGGGCGATGCAAGCCGCATGGCTGATCTGATTGCATTGAGTGAGATCATTTCGCCCAATGAAACGGAAGCGGCTGAAATAACGGGGATCGAACCCACGGATCTGCCATCTGCTGAAGCGGCTGCGCGCAAGTTGCTTGAGCGTGGCCCGAAGATTGTGATCGTCAAGCTCGGCAGCCGCGGTGCATTGCTGGTAACAGCGGATGAGGTCAAGCATTTTGAGCCATTCAAAGTGAAGGTGGTCGATACGGTTGCGGCAGGTGATAGCTTTAATGGCGGTTTCGCTGTTGCCTATTCGCAAGGCCAGTCGTTGCATGATTGCGTGCGTTTTGCTTCTGCCGCTGGCGCGATTGCGGTGACGCGTGCGGGTGCAGGATCGGCTGCGCCAACAGCCCGGGAAGTTGCTGATTTGATCGGCAAAAACTAAGCGTTTTTAATCTTGAAAAGCCGCGCTGGTTCAACTGGCGCGGCTTTGTTGGACTGGCGACCGGAATAAAGCTCTGGTTTGAGCCAATATGCGAGGGCCTAAGGTCAGCAAAGGCGCGAGGGCATCGTCTTCACAGGGATGGGTTATTTCACAAGTGCCTGGTTGGGATGGCGCAATGTCAGATCAAAAGGGTTGAGTTTTTCGGTGATAATGGCTGCCTCTCTGCGCAACAGGTCAGTGATGGTGTGCTGACGTTGTTCTGTTAATCGCGACGCCAGTGTGCCTATGCTGAGGGCTGCGACCGCTTCACCGCTCCGGTTGAGGACGGGAACACCAAGGCCGGACATGCCGTCGATCATGTTGAAATTATAGGTGGCGGCACCTGTGCGCCGGACATCTTCAATCATGATACGCAGATCCACCTCATCGACAGTGGCCTTGTCGAGAATGCGCGGCATGTTGAAGCGAATGATCGCCTCGCGCTCTTCTTCCGGCAGGAACGCCAGAATGGCAAGACTGCCCTGTCCGATGCCAAGCGGAACCTTGCCGCCAATATCACCGGTAAAGGAGCGGATCGGAAACGGTCCTTCCACGCGATCAAGACAGACGGCATCGAAATTGCTGCGTACCAGCAGAAAGACGGTATCGTTGAAGGTGGTTGAGAGACGCAGCAGTGAGGGGCGCGCAACGGTGAGGATTCCATCGCGCTGACGCGCCTGTGCCGCCATGGCGAAAAAGTCCAGCGACAGACGATAGGCTTTTTTGTCGGGAAGCTGCTCGACAAGATTTTCCGCAATCAGTGTTTTGAGCAAACGATGGGCGGATGGCTGGCTGAGTTCCAGATCGCGCGCCAGATCGATCAACCGCACGCCGTCTTCCGTGCTGGCTGCCAGACCTTTCAGAATATGAATTGCCTTCACCAGACTTGAGTTAAGCGCGGCACCAGATTTCATATTCTCTGATATATCATCCATGAAATTGCTTCCAAATTTTGCATAATGAAAGAAATATATAATTTATTCCGAAATTGAAAATTATAATTTGTAATCGTACAAAATTTTCTGCCATTTAAAATCCGTCGCCAATGGGAAGGTCCGGCAAGGTATCAAACAAGATGCTGTAAGCGGGTCGGCGGTTTTAACTTGCAGTCAAGGGAACGCTGCGGTCGCATCCGAGACCGGATAAACACGTGTTCTAACGATCCAAGTGTGATCAGCGCTTGATGCGCGGTCGAGCCGCTTCCGTCAGCCAGCCCTATTGAAGAGGCGACGTGAGACAACATCACGGCGCTTCCGCTCCCCCCAGCCTATGGCGGAAGTCTTGCCGAGAGGGAGACGCAATGAGCTTTTTGACCCTTTCCAATATTTCCCGTTATTACGGCAAATTCGCAGCCGTCGATAACTTCAATCTGGAGATTGAAAAGGGAGAGTTCATCTCGCTTCTCGGCCCTTCGGGCTGCGGCAAGACAACAACATTGCAGATGATCGCTGGTCTTGTGCCGCCATCATCCGGCACGATCACCCTAGATGGGCGTGATATCACAAGCCTTGCTCCAGCAAAGCGCGAGCTTGGTGTTGTCTTCCAGAGTTACGCACTCTTCCCACATATGACGGTTGCGCAGAATGTGAGCTTCGGCCTTGAAATGCGCAAAGTACCAAAGGCCGAGCGAGAAAAACGCGTTCGCGATGTGCTGGAGCTGGTGCGTCTGAGCGCTCTCGCTGATCGTTATCCGCGAGAAATGTCCGGCGGTCAGCGCCAGCGTGTTGCCATTGCCCGTGCGCTGGTCATCAATCCGCCGGTGCTGCTGCTCGATGAACCACTGTCCAATCTTGATGCGCAGCTGCGTGAAGAAATGCAGTTCGAACTGCGCCGCATTCAGCGCACAGTTGGCATTACAACCATCATGGTCACCCATGATCAGGCGGAAGCGCTGTCGATCAGCGACCGCGTTGTGGTTATGGAAAAAGGTCTGATTACGCAGGTCGATGCGCCATATAAGCTCTATGAGCATCCGCGTAACCACTTCATTTCCAACTTTGTTGGTAAATCGAACTTCCTCAAAGCTCATGCCGGTGAAGGCCATATCAAGCTGACCGATACGGCAGTGCGTTTCCCTGCAAAAGACGCTTCTGCTTTCGGCGAGGTCTCGGTGTTTATTCGCCCTGAAAAAGTGCATCTGGTCGATGCGGATCAGGGCCATGTCAGCGGTGAGGTGACCACGCGTTATTTCATGGGCGCGCAGTGGCTGCTCGGTGTTCTGACGCCAGCCGGTATGCTGTCGGTCGCGCTGCCAAACCTTGGCAATCCGCCGCCAATTGAAGGCAGCAAAGTCGGGCTATCATGGGATCATGAGGATTGCCGGGTTCTCAACAAGGGAGCGCACTGATCATGGGTGCG
This sequence comes from Brucella sp. TWI559, assembly GCF_039674265.1. NCBI lineage: Bacteria > Pseudomonadati > Pseudomonadota > Alphaproteobacteria > Hyphomicrobiales > Brucellaceae > Brucella > Brucella sp. TWI559. The sequence continues at coordinate 49,312 of NZ_JBDJNE010000016.1, read as the reverse complement.
GTTTCGCAAACAGCTTCGGGCGATACGAAAGAACGGCGTAATTATCTGCCATTATTTCTGAGTGCCCCTTCGACACTGATGTTCTTCGCCCTTGTGCTTTTGCCGCTGGGGCTGACCATTCTGCTCTCGTTTAATAGCTACAGCTATGACAAGGGCATCGAAGATATTTACACGCTTTCCAATTACACGCAGGTGCTTCAGGATCCCTATTACCTGAACATCTTCTGGCGCACGCTCAAGCTTGCTCTGATTACCACTGTGATCACCGTGCTGATCGGGGTGCCGGAAGCCTATATTCTGTCCAATATGCGCTCACCTTGGCGCTCGATCTTCCTGTTGGTGATTATTGGCCCGCTGCTGGTTTCGGTCGTTGTGCGCACATTTGGCTGGAGCATGCTGCTGGGGCGTAATGGCCTTGTGAACAGCGTGCTGGAATTTGTCGGCCTGCCAGCCCAGCAAATTCTCTACACCGAAACAGCCATCGTGATCGGTCTTGTGCATATCATGCTGCCTTTCATGGTGATCCCTGTCTGGACGGTTTTGCAAAAGCTGGACCCAACGGTAGAAGCCGCTGCGCTCACGCTTGGTGCGTCGCGTTTCACCGCCCTACGCCGCGTGGTGTTTCCGCAGGCTGTGCTTGGCATTCTGTCGGGCAGCCTGATCGTCTTTGCGCTTTCGGCCAGCTCCTTTGCTATTCCGGGTCTGCTTGGTGGTCGACGTCTCAAGATGGCGGCAACGGTCGTCTATGACGAGTTCCTGATTGAGCTGAACTGGCCGCTGGGCGCTGCTATCGCCATTATCGTTCTGGTCGCCAATCTTGTGATCATGATCGCCTATAATCGCATGCTTGAAGGGCAGGCGAGAAAGAAGCTGGGATAACGGCCATGGTCAAGAACGGTCCTTTCGCTCTTCTCTTCCACACGCTGATTGTCATCTTCATGCTGGCACCGATGGTTGTCGTGTGTCTGGTGGCTTTCACGCCGGAAAACACGCTGACCATGCCATGGAATGGTTTCTCGCTGCGCTGGTTTGAGGCAGTCTTTGCCCATAACGACTTCATGACGTCGTTCTCCAACTCGCTGAAGCTTGCAATCTTTTCGGCAACAATTTCGACATTGCTGGCTGTTCCGTCAGGCCTTGCGATTGCACAGTATAATTTCCGGGGCCGCGATGCGCTGAACGCACTGTTTCTGTCGCCGCTGATTATTCCGCATCTGGTGCTGGGCGTCGCATTTTTGCGTCTGTTCTCGCTGATGGGCCTCACAGGTTCGTTTGGCTGGCTGGTCGCAACGCATGTTATTGTTGTAACGCCTTATGCGTTGCGGCTTATTCTCGCGTCACTCAGCAGCATGGACCGCAATGCGGAAAATGCAGCCCGTACGCTGGGTGCCGGTGAATGGACGGTGTTCCGCCGGATCACGCTGCCATTGCTTCTTCCGGGTCTGTCGGGCGGCTGGTTGCTCGCCTTCATCAATTCGTTTGACGAATTGACCATGTCGATCTTCGTCACCTCGCCTTCCACGGTCACGCTTCCGGTCCGCATGTATATGTATGCCAGCGAATCCATCGATCCGATGATGGCGGCTGTATCGGCCCTGATGATCCTCGTTGCAACCGTGACCATGGTGATCATCGACCGTCTGTTTGGTCTTGATCGCGTCCTCGTGGGCAAAGGCTAAGCAGGTAGTCATGACGATCCCGGTTTCGCCTGCTGCGGCGCAATTCCGCAGACGGTATCGGCTGACTGAACAGCCGATCAGCTTTTCGCTTGACGGCGTGCCTTTCGAGGGACGCCGTGGCGATACCGTGCTGACCGCTATTCTCTCGGTGCAGGGGAAGGTGCGTCATACCGAATTTACCGGAGAACCGCGTGCAGGCTTCTGCCTGATTGGCGCGTGTCAGGATTGTCATGTCATGACCGTTGAGGGTCGCAAGCTTCGTGCCTGCACAACGCTTTTGGAAAATGGCATGTCCTTTGTGACGGAGGCTCAACGATGAGCGCGGCGCTTAATCCGGTTATCGTGGGCGCTGGTCCTGCGGGCATTCGTGCCGCCGAAACGCTGGTCAAAGCGGGCCTTGATCCGATTGTTCTTGATGAGGGCTTTCGTTCGGGCGGTCAGATTTATCGTCGTCCACCGTTTGATGATGGCCGCAGCTATCGTGCCCGCTATGGCTCCGAAGCCCATAAGGCTGAGGCGCTGCACAAAACGTTTGATACGCTTCGCGGCGCAATTGATTATCGCCCGGAAACGCTGGTGTGGAATATCACGCGTGAGCCCGAGGATCGTCTCGATCTGCTGACCAGCGGTGCGCATAGCCAATTGCCTTACAGCCATCTTATTTTGGCGACGGGTGCAACTGATCGGGTTCTGCCGTTTAAAGGCTGGACCAAACCCGGTGTTTATACGCTCGGCGCATCTCAGACGGCACTGAAAGCACAGGGCTGCACTGTTGGCGAGCGCGTGGTTTTCATGGGGTCGGGGCCACTGCTTTATCTGGTGGCATGGCAATATCACCATGCGGGCGCAAAGGTTGCAGCCGTGCTGGATACAGCGCCTGTCACGTCAAAATTCCATCTGGCGCATCTGGCACTTTATGCCCCGCGCATCGTGGCGCTTGGCGCTTATTATGGACTGCGTCTCAAGCTTGGTGGTGTGCCGATCCATTATAATGTGCGGCCCGATGAAGTGCTTGGTGATGACCATGTAACAGGCATTCGCTATCGTACGGGCACGCGCGTTCGCGAGGCTCAATGCGATGCGCTGGCTTATGGTTTTGCGCTGCGTCCGGAAACACAGCTTGCCGATCTCGCGGGTTGCGAATTTTGCTTTGAAGAACGCGACCGCGCATGGCTTCCTGTGGCCGACAGGTTTGGCCGTTCAAGCCGCGAAGGTGTTTATGTAGCGGGCGACGGTGCAGGTATTGCCGGTGCCGATGCCGCTGAAATTCGCGGGGCATTGGCGGCGATTGCGCTTTTGCGCGATATGGGAAAGCCATTTGATGAAGGCCGCGAGCGCGTGCTTCTGAAAAAGCTCGACCATATTTATCGCGAGCGGCTGATCGTGGAAAAAGCCTTCCCGTTTCCGCGTGATTGGTTCGATACGGTTGCGGGCGACGTAACGCTGTGTCGTTGCGAAGAAATCGCGGTCCGTGACGCAAAAGATGTCATCAGCCAAGGCGATACGCGCGAGATCAACCGGCTGAAAGCACTGACCCGTGTTGGCATGGGTCGTTGTCAGGGGCGCATGTGCAGTGCCGCCGCCGCAGAACTTCTGGCCTCGATGCAGGACAAAACCCCTGCGGAGGCAGGGCGTATTCGTGCGCAGGCACCCGTCAAGCCGATCCCGCTTGGCTTTGGCGCACCGGCCAGAGAAAGCACTTCGTCATGATGAGACATCTTCAGGCCGACGCGGTGATTATTGGTGGCGGGATTGTGGGCGGGTCGGCAGCACTTTTTATGCGTCAGGCCGGACTATCGGTCATCCTGCTCGATAAGGGCTTTTGCGGCGCGCAGGCAAGTGGTGTCAATTATGGTGGCGTGCGCAGACAGGGCCGCGCACCGGAACAATTGCCGCTGGCACAGCGCTCGCATGAATTATGGGCGCGCCTGCCGGAACTTATCGGCATTGACGGCGAATATATGCGTTGCGGCCATCTGAAACTTGCACGCACGGAAGCCCAGTTTGAAGCGCTGGAAGCCTATGCCGCCAAAGTCAGGCCGCTTGGGCTTGCTGTCGAAATGATTGGCGGTAATGCCGTGCGCGAACGCTTCCCATGGATGCCCGGCGATGTGGCGGGGGCTTCGCTTTGTGCGGAAGATGGCAATGCCAATCCGCGTCTGGTTTCACCGGCCTTTGCGCGTGCGGCACGGGCTGCTGGCGCAACGGTTCTGGAAAATACCCCGGTTATTGAAACGCGTGAAACCGGCGATGGCTTTGCCATTCTCGCCGGAAATGGTATCGAAATCCGTTCACGCCTTTTGTTCAATTGCGCTGGCGCATGGGCGGATCAGTTTGCTGCCTCGTTTGGCGAGCCTGTGCCTTTGACGCGCATTTATCCGTCGATGGTTGTGACCGAGCCAATGCCCTATCGCCTGCCAATGAGCCTTGGCGAAGAAGGCGGCGGTTTCTATGGTCGTCAGGTCACGCGCGGCAATTATGTGATGGGTGGCGGGCGCGGTACGCCGCTTGCAAACCCGGATTTTTCGCGGCCTTCGGTCAATGCGGCATCGTCCGTTATGCTGCGCGCGATTGAACTTTTCCCGCATCTTGAACATGCGCAGGTGATCCGCTTCTGGTCAGGAACGGAAGCCGAAATGCCAGATGATAATCCGGTTATCGGGCCGAGTTCCCGCGTCAAAAATCTCTATCACGCCTTTGGTTTTAACGGTGCAGGGTTCCAGACCGGGCCCGCAGTCGGCGCGGTTCTCGCTGACCTTGCAATCAGGGGCGAGACTGAAACACCGATCGATGCATTTTCGATCAACCGCTTCACTTCAACCAATACCAATCTTAACATGGAAGGGAACTAGCATGAAAAATCAACATATTACCGCAATGACGGCAATGGCGCTCGGCCTGTCAGTCGCGTTTGTATCAGCTGCATCCGCTGAGACCAAGACGCTCTATATCGGCATGAATGGCGGCAACATGGAGAAGGCTTACACCGAGCACGTTCTGCCGGAGTTCGAAAAGGCCAACAACGTGAAGGTCGTTGTCGTTCCGGGCACGTCGGCTGATATTCTCGCTAAAGCAACCGCGCAGAAAGACAATCCACAGATGCATGTCATGCTGCTCGATGATGGTGTGATGGTGCGCGCGATCAATGGCGGTCTTTGCCAGAAGATCACCGACGATGCAGTTCTTACCGACATTCAGCCAGCCGCGCGTCTGAAAGACGATATGGCCATCGGCGTTGATATGGGCATGACCGGTATTGCCTACAACAAGAAGCTTTTCGACGAAAAGGGTTGGGCAGCTCCTACCTCGTGGATGGATTTCGCGGATGAAAAGTACAAGAACGCAGTCGTGTTCCAGTCAGCTTCCGCTTCGACTTTCGGCCTGCATGCATTTTTGATGTTCAACCGCATTCAGGGTGGTGATGAAAAGAACCTGGAGCCAGGTTTTGAAAAATTCCCGGACACCATCGGCAAGAATGTTCTGGAATTCATCCCGTCATCGGCCAAAATTTCGGAAATGGTTCAGACTGGCGAAGCAGCAATTTTCCCGCTGACCCCAACCGGCGTCAACAACCTGAAAGACAAGGGCATTCCGGTTGAATATGCACAGCCAAAGGAAGGTTCTGTCATTCTCGCTGTGACTGAATGTGTTCTCGCTGGTAATAATGAACCGGAGCTGAGCCAGAAGCTGGCCCATTACCTGCTTTCCGCAGATGCGCAGAGCAAGGCACTCGACCACGGCAACGTCATTCCGTCGAACCTGAAAGCAAAGGCCGGTACGCCAGAAGCACAGGCTAAACTTGATGCATTCAACGGCTACATGAAGACAGCCAATACGCTTGATTGGGATGCCGTCAACGAAGGCCGTCAGCAGCTTAACAGCCGCTGGAACCGCACGATCGAACAGTAAGATCATGTTCTGATGAAGAAAAGGCCGCAGATTGATCTGCGGCCTTTTTTCTATGCTGGGATATTGGCTTTCTGCTTTCGTGCCGATTGCCATAAGAGCGGCACAAGAATGAGAGCGACCGCCGGGAATATCATCCAGTTGATGGTTTGCCAGCCTGATGAATGCAAGAGCGATCCGGCAAAGAAGGACGCACAGGCAACCGTGCCGAAGACGAAGAAGTCGTTTGCGCCTTGCGCTTTGCCGCGTTCTTCCGGCGTGTGGCAATCGGCGACCATCGCGGTTGCGCCGATGAAACCGAAATTCCAGCCAATGCCCAGCAGGATCAGCGAAATCCAGAAATGGCTGAGACCAAGGCCCGAGAGAGCAACGATCGCCGACAGACCAATAATCAGCAGGCCCAAAGCGGTAACGCGCTCCTTGCCGAACCGCGTGATCAGCAGGCCTGTAAAGAAACTTGGCCCAAACATTGCCAGCACATGCCACTGAATACCCAGCGCCGCGTGATCAACCGAATGGCCGTGGCCAACCATGGCGATGGGGGCGGCAGTCATAACGAACGTCATCAATCCGTAGGAGACGACGCCAGCGGCCAAAGCCAGCATGTAACGCGGGTTCAAAAGAATTTCTTTGAGCGGTCGTCCGCTATCAGCGGCCTTGTTGGATTTGGCAGTTTTCGGCGAACGAAACAGCATGAGCACCGGAATTGCGAGAAGCGCAAGAACGGCCTGGCTCAGGAAGCTTCCCACATATGGCGTTGACGGCAATGCGTCACGTGTCCAGATGACAAGCTGTGGGCCAATAATCGCGGCGATCAGGCCGCCGATCATCACATAGGAAATGGCGCGCGCTTTGAGCGTGCCTGTTGCGGCATCGGTAGCCGCAAAGCGATAGCTTTGAACATATGCAGCATAAAAGCCAGCAGTGAACGTGCCAAGACAGAAGATCAGGAAGGACGTTGAAAAAATGCCAAGGGCTGCAATCAGGCCTGCTGCCATGCCGAAGCACGCCCCCAACAGATAGCCGTTGCGGCGTCCAACGGTCCGCATCACGAAAGCCGCTGGCAATGTGCCCAATGCGAGACCAAGATTAAACAGGCTCACCGGCAGCGTGACGAGTGCCGGATCGGAAGAAAGCTGCTGGCCAACCAGACCGCCCAGCGAAATGATGATGGGTGGACTTGAAGCACCCAGTGCCTGTGCTGCGGTCAGCACGAAAATATTGCGTTTGGCGATGGTCTGGTCGGTCATGTTTCACCCTTTCGGGATGCGCGTTTCGTGGTGCCTGGTCAGGTCGTGGCTATTCAGCCGGGACCTGAAAATTTGTGCAAAGCACTGCCATCACCTGCCGCGCTATATCGCTTTCAACGCGATACCATATCGTCTGCCCGTCACGTCGCCCGGCGATAATGCCCTCACGTCGCAACAAAGCCAGATGCTGTGAAACGGTCGAGTCGCGTAGGCCGATCAGCTCTGCAAGCTGTCCCACCGACTTTTCTCCTCCGTACAGCCGACACAGAATCATAAGCCGGTGATTGTTGGCAATTGCTTTGAGAAATTCACTTGCCTTGTCGGCCGCGAGATGGGTTTTGACACCGGGGTCGATTGGGTGAGTTCTATTCATATCTTCATAACTACGAAACCATGAAGTTATAGTCAATCCGCAAAGCTGAGCAAAAGGGCTTCTGCTTACACTCATGATATTGTAGTTTTCACGCAGTGATTTCGCTGATTGGCCCTGGAGTTGTTGTGCGCATAGCTGTGTTGGGAATTGTTGCCGGTGTTGTGTTGTCGGGTCAGGCTTATGCAGACGATGTCTGGAAAGCCGTTGAAATTATAAAACCTTATGCGATTTCCGGCCACACTGGTCCGCAGCTTTATGAATCCATTGGCGAGCGTGGCCCACAGGCCGGAAAATCCCGCGTGATTGCGCACACGACCTTTGTCTTGACCTGGGATCGCAAGTTCGACAATTCCAACAATGGCTGTCGGATTGTATCAGCAAAGCCAAAACTCAAGATCACCTATACGCTGCCCAAGCCATCACAGAAGCTTTCCTCGCCAGTGAAAGAAAACTGGGAACGCTTTTATGACGGCATTTACAAGCACGAGCTTGTCCATGGCGAGACCGCCAAGGATATGACGCGCGAGATCGTCCGCACAACGGTTGGGCTTTCCATCCCCAACGATCCGAAATGCCAGAAAATGCGCCGCGAACTGATTAACCGTATCAATGCGCTGGTCGCCGTTCAGCGTCAGCAGGGCCGTGATTTCGACCGCATTGAAATGGGATCCGGCGGCAATGTTGAACAGCTTATTCTGGCACTCGTGAACGGAGGGTAACCTACGCCGGACTTCCGGCGCAGGCTTGCATCAGTAAGCTCGTTTAGCACGAAGCGCTTTCGCTGCCGCCACCATATTGACGAGGGCAGGGCGTACTTCATCCCATTTGCGGGTTTTCAGGCCGCAATCGGGATTGACCCATAACTGGCCATCGGAAAGCTGCCTGCGGGCCAGTTGCAGGAGATCAGCCATCTCACCGACATTCGGAACGCGCGGCGAATGAATATCATAAACGCCCGGCCCAATTTCATTGGGATATTTGAAGGTCTTGAAGGCTTCGAGCAATTCCATGCGTGAGCGCGACGTTTCAATAGAAATCACATCGGCATCCATATTGGCAATTGCCGCGATGATATCGTTGAATTCCGAATAGCACATGTGGGTGTGGATCTGCGTTTCATCGGCAACGCCGGTCGAGCAAAGGCGAAAACATTCGACGGCCCAGTCAAGATAATGTGCCCAATCGGCGCGGCGCAGCGGCAGACCTTCACGCAATGCGGCCTCATCAATCTGGATCATAGTGGCGCCTGCAACTTCCAGATCATGCACCTCGTCACGAATGGCGAGCGCAATCTGGCGGCAGCTTGCCGAGCGTGGAATGTCGTCGCGGACAAATGACCAGTTGAGGATCGTGACCGGGCCCGTCAACATGCCCTTGACCGGCTTGTCGGTCAGCGATTGTGCATATTTCCACCATGCCACCGTCATCGGTTCAGGACGCGAGACATCGCCGAAAATGATGGGCGGGCGGACATAGCGCGAGCCATAGCTTTGCACCCATGCGTGCTTGGTGAAAGCAAAGCCCGAAAGCTGCTCGCCGAAATATTGCACCATATCGTTACGTTCAAGCTCGCCATGCACCAGCACATCAAGGCCGATTTCTTCCTGCCAGCGGATTGCGGCTTCCGTCTCACGCTGAATAAAACCTTCATATTGGGCGCTGCTGATCTCGCCTTTGTTATGTGCTGCGCGTGCTTTGCGCACTTCCGGGGTCTGCGGAAAAGAACCGATGGTTGTGGTCGGAAAAGCGGGCAGGCCAAGCTTTGCGTTCTGTCGCTTCTGACGTTTTGCAAAAGCACTCTGGCGGCTTTTCTGCGCCTCGGTGATATTCGCAATCCGCTGTTTAACGGCTGCATTATGCACGCGGGGTGAGGTGGCTCGCGCGCCGACCGCTTCGCTTGCAGCCTTGAGTTCGGATAGAACAGTGCTTTTGCCGGATGCCAGGGCGCGTCCGATGATGGAAAGCTCGTCGATCTTCTGCGCTGCGAATGCAAGCCAGCTTTTGAGTTCTTCATCGAGAGTGGTTTCAAGCTCCAGATCAATCGGCACATGCAAGAGCGAGCAGGACGGTGCGATTTCGATTGTTTCCAGCCCGCGCTTGTCGATCACAGGCTGTATACGGTCGATGATTGCGCTGAGATCTGCGCGCCAGATATTGCGCCCGTCGATGACGCCAAGTGAAAGCACCTGCTCTTTTCGTGCTTTGTTCACAACGTCCGCAAGCTGGTCTGCCCCACGCAAAAGGTCGACATGCAGGCCCGCAACCGGCAGGGAAAGTGCTGCTTCGAGATTGCTGCCAAGGTCTCCGAAATAGCTGGTAAGCAGGATTTTGACCGGGCTTGCGGTGCTCAAACGCTGATAGGCCAGTTCAAAGGCAGCACGTTCATTGGGAATGAGATCCAGAACCAGCGCTGGTTCGTCAATTTGCACCCAGTCTGCCCCGGCTGCCGCCAGTTCCTCCAGCAGCACTTCATAAACGGGCAGCAGTTTCGGCAGCAGCGCTATCGGGTTGAAACCCGCAGCGGTGGATTTTGCCAGTTTCAGGAACGTGACTGGCCCAAGAATGACCGGGCGCGTGTGGATACCCAGCGCTTTTGCCTCAAGAAAATGCTCAACCGGTTTGCGTGAGGAAAGCGCGAAGTTCTGATCGTCGGCAAGTTCTGGCACCATGTAATGATAATTGGTGTCGAACCATTTGGTCATTTCCAGCGCGGTTACGCCGTTACCCTGATGGTTGCAGCTGCAATCACTGTGCGTTTTGCCTTCGCTCCCACGCGCCATGGCGAAATAGGTTTGAAGTGATATATCGCCGCCCGACCAGCCATAGCGCGCGGGGATCGCCCCCACCATCACGGCAGTATCGAGCACATGATCGTAAAGCGAAAAATCATTGGATGGGATTTTCGTGATGCCGCGGTCGCGTTGTTCTGTCCAGTTGGCGGCGCGCAGGGCGCTTGCGATTGCGAGCAGTTCCACCTCGGACGTCTTACCGGACCAGAAGGCTTCGAGTGCGAATTTCAGCTCACGATGACGGCCAATGCGCGGCACGCCCAGCGTGGCGGTAGCAAGTGTTGCTGTGGCGATTGTTGTTTGTGACATAGCTATATACCCCGACATAGAAAGGGGCGTGGGCTTGCAGATGTGCACAGAAGGCCGCCAAAAAGCGACCAGATATGCGACACTCCGGGAGACCCCGCCCGTGGACGTTATTTGTCATGGCAGGTCTCCTGGCTCGCGGGTCAGCACCTTAGCGCGCATCTTCACCCGAAAACTGTTTCACGTTTTCGGGATGCACTCTGATCCGCCTTCCCGGAATTTTCATTCCAGTGGCATGATGGATCAAGGCTCACCGCTTACAGTTGCGGGGGCAGCACCGGTATTGTTTGTAACGCACCGGTTTCCCTCTTAGCTTCCGTCTGAAATCTGACGAAAGAACCATAACAATGGCCAGTCTGGCGGAAGCATTGCCGCTTGTCAACATCACATAAAGAAATGTTTATATCTTTAAATCATGATCATTGGTAATTCGTTTCGCGCTTTTCTGGCCTGTGTTGAACCACCTGTGCTCACAAAGCTGGGATAGGTGATTGCCAAAAAGCCGTAATTATTTCAAATAGTCCATCGGCCATATGCTCACCAATCGAAAGCGGGATAGACGTGCTCCGTATCAAATTTGCTTTTCTTTGCCTCATCCTCGCAATTGCTTCTCCTGCCAACGCTCTAGAAGCTGGTGCGCTGCCTGTTCTAAAGCCGCTGCCACAGCAGGCACAGGCTGCTCAACTGACATCTGAATTTCTTCAGCGTTTTCATTATAAGCCCGTGCCATTAGACGATGCATTGTCAGCCAAAATCATGGATCGCTTTATCGAGATGCTCGACCCTGAAAAGCTGATCTTTTTGCAATCTGACATTGATAGTTTTAAAACGCGCAGCACGCAGATTGATGATGCAATCGAGGGGCAGGATCTGAGTATTCCGTTTGCTATTTTTAACATCTATAGCCAGCGCATTGCTGATCGCATGTCTTATGCGGAGCAGTTGCTCAATGAGAAGTTCGATTTCAGTGCAGAAGAGAGCTATCTGGTCGATCGCAAGAAAGAATCTTGGCCCAAAACGGAAGCGGAACGCAATGATCTTTGGAGAAAGCGCGTCAAGAATGATTGGCTGCGTCTGAAACTTGCCGGCAAAGATGATAGTGCTATTCGCGATACGCTGACCAAACGCTATGAAAATTTACTTTCACGGGCGTCACAATCCAAAGCTGACGACGTATTCCAGCTCTTTATGGCTGCTTATACAACCTCTGTCGATCCGCACACAGATTACTTTGGTGCCAATGCTGCTGCCGAATTCGATATTTCGATGAAGCTTTCCCTCGTGGGTATCGGCGCGGTGTTGCAGGATCGGGACGACTTTACAACCATTCGCGAGTTGACTGCGGGTGGTCCGGCGCAATTGTCGGGTAAGCTTGCGGTTGGTGATCGGATTGTTGGTGTCGGCCAGGGCGAGGATGGGCCTATCAAGGAAGTTGTCGGGATGCGACTTGATGAGGTCGTCAAACTGATACGCGGCGACAAAGGCTCTATCGTGCGTCTTGAGATATTGCCTGCAGAAGCCGGAGCCGACGGTAAACATAGGATTATCAGTCTTATTCGCGATAAGATCAGCCTTGAAAAGCAGGCGGCTCAGAAGAAAGTCTTGTCTGTAGAAGATGGCACCGCAACACGTAAAATTGGTGTCATTACACTTCCCGCCTTCTATGAAGATATTGAAGCGCGGCGAAAAGGTGAAAAGGACTACAGAAGTGCCAGCCGCGACGTTGCAAAGCTTCTTGGCGAGCTTAAGCAGGAAAAAGTGGATGGCATTCTGATTGATCTGCGTAACAATGGCGGCGGATCATTGAGTGAAGCGATTGATCTCACTGGTTTGTTCGTTGGAAAAGGCCCTGTTGTTCAGCAGCGCAACGCAAAGGGTGAAATCAAGGTCGAACGCGATGATCTCTCTAAGCCTGCGTGGGAAGGTCCGCTTGGTGTGCTGATTAATCGTGGTTCTGCCTCCGCATCCGAAATTTTTGCGGCTGCGATACAGGACTATGATCGGGGTGTGATTATCGGTGAGCCGAGCTTCGGGAAGGGCACTGTGCAGACGGTGGTCAATCTGGACGAGGTGGCACAAAATCCGCAACCAAAATTTGGTGAGTTGAAGTTTACGGTTGCCCAGTTTTTCAGAGTGAACGGTGGCACGACCCAATTGCGCGGCGTATCGCCCGATATAAGTTTGCCGGGTCTTTACGATCTCAAAACTGTTGGTGAAGCAAGCTTTGACAATGCTTTACCGTGGACCCAGATAAAGGCTGCGAAACACAAGTCTTTTGGCGAGGCGAAGGCTTTCCTTCCCTTGCTGCAGGAAAAGCACGATGCACGCGTTAAAGAGGATGTCGAGTTCCAGCGCTTTGCAGATGATGTTTCTGCGTTGAAGCTCAATCGCGAAAAAACGACGATTTCTCTCAATGAAGATGAACGTCGGGCCGAAATGAAGGCGCAGGCAGCGCGCGCGCGTACACCGGGTCAAAATGATGATGGCTTGCAGTCAAACGAACGAAGCCTGAGCGATGACATCGCTTTGGAAAAGGCGCGCAAGGACATTAAGGATGTGCTGCAGAATGAAGCTGCTGCGATTGTTGTTGATCTTGCAGACTTACAGAGGAAAGGTGCAAAAACATCGTCCAATTAAACAATCGCGTTGTTGGTCTTCCACGGCACCGGCTGGTCAAATGTGCGCGCAATTTTGACCAGCCGGATAGTCTGGATCAGAGCGGAGCGAGCCGATAGCATTTCCTGTTTTGGGTGGATCGCTGGAAATGCTCTCGCTGTTTGTTGCACCCATTATCCCGCGAAAAACCGCTTCGCACTTTTGCTGGAAATACTTTAAAACTTGCGGCTGAATGAGACTTTCAAGTTGCGTCCCGGCATGGCAGAAATGCCATCGCTGAGATAAGGCTCATAGTTCTTGTCGAACACGTTTTCCAGCGCAAGACGCAATTCAGAGTCCTTCATCAGCCCCTGCGTCGGGGTCCAGTTGAAAAACAGGTCATGCACGGAATAGCCCGGTGCTTTGGGGCGATTATAGCTTAAATCACCTTTGACATGCGAGGTTCTGTCCTGCTTGTCGACGAAGGTCCCAGTCCAGCCGAAGTTGATGTCGTTATCGGGAAGTTTGTAGCCCAGCGTCGCCACCGCAGTCGTTGGCATGATGTCGTTGATATAGCTGTCCGGTCCGCGCACATTGTTGAGTGTGCCCTCACGTCTGCCGATCATGTAAGTGAGGCTGGCATCGGCGAACATGAAGTTGTTTTCGTAATGGGCTTCGAGCTCGATACCGCGCGTATAGTAGGACGGCATATTCCAGTAAAATGGCGCTTCACCGTAGCTGAGATTGGCATTGTTCGCGCTGCCGACGCGTCGTCCGACCGGGTTGGAAACATGATTGTTAAAGAACGAACCGCGCACCATCAGCATATCGCCATCGGTAAACAGGTTGTTGAGCGCAGTGTCCGCACCGATATTGATGGTATTGTTGCGCTCTACCTTGAGGTTGCGGCTGGTTCCTGACGCTTTCGTCTGTATGCTCTGGGTCGAGTAGATTTCATCGATGTTTGGTGCACGCATTGCATAGGCCCAGTCGGCAAAAAGCCGCGTTGCGGGGGTGAGCTGATAGGAGGCGCTCAGGGCGGGCGTGAAACCGTGATGTGATGTCGCCGAATAATCGTGACCAGCTGCGGGATTGTTATAACGAGGGGCGGCGTTCGGAACGCCCTCGGAGCGTACATAATCGTAGCGAATACCGGGCGTGATGATGAGCTTATCGGTGACTGCCATGCGGTCGCGGATGAAGAAGGATGTCATGTCCTGCTTGCCAGCGGGCATGATCCATGGCGCATAATAGCCGTAATTATACTGCGCTTGCTTCGCATTGGCTTTATCGAACATCGTCACATCACGGACGTGATGATTATATTGCACACCGTAATTCAGACTGTGTTCAATGCTGGCCAGTTCAAAATTGGAGGTGTTTTCTGCTTCGAGGTGAAAATCCGAATATTTTGCATCGTTTTCGGTGCCTCCCAGCGATCCAGTGCCATTCACGCCCGGAAAGCGTTCGGCATGCATATCGGTTGAGGAATAGCTTGCCATCATGCGCGTGTTCACCAAATCGCTGTCGCCGTCATAGGTGTGTTCGACAACCGATGTGAAATCCTTCAGTTCGCGCCAGGCGAGAAGCCTTTGAATGGCGGCTTTATATGCGGGCGTACCCGGCACCAGCGCATTGTTGCTTGGCTCAAACTGCCCGCGAATGGCGGCAAGCGGTCCCCAGTTGGCACTTTCACCATAAAGGACGGAAGCTTTAACTGCGTGACCACCATATTCGCCACTCAGCTTGCCGGAGAAAGACGTCAGTTCAGAATTGGAGTAATTGTAGATGTCTCCGCCGCCGATCCGCATATTGTCACCCTTGCGCCAGGTCAGGCTGGCTATGCCGTCGAAATCAATTGCAGTGCCGAGATTGGAGCGGCCATAGATGGCTCCGGTTTCCAGAAATTGCTTGTTTGCTGTCTGATAGGCAGTCTTGCCCCAAATGCCCCAGCTTTCGCCATCGCGCAGCATGTCGGCTGCGTCCTTGCTTTCCAGCTTTATGGTGCCGCCAAAGCCACCATTGCCGTAACGAACGGTCGTTGCCCCTTTTTCTATTTCGATGCGTTTGAGAAGTTCGGGTTCGACAAAAATTGTACCCTGATCGTATTTCTCGAAGTTCTTAGGGGCGCCATCGAGCAAAATGCGAACATCTGTCTGGCGTGAAAAGCCGCGGATGGCAATCGACTGGCCTTCGGTGCGCACGCCGCCCAGCATGGAGACGCCGGGTGTTCTTTTGACGAGTTCCGGAATTGTCGAGGCTTGAGCCTGTTCGAGCTGTTCCGATGTGATTTGCGATACTCGCGGATCAAGTTCGGCAAAATTCACGCCGGTGATATGCGAAATGCTGATTGTATCAAGTTGCAGCGAGCCGTCATCGGCCGGCACTGGCGCATTGTTTGCTTCCGCCGGGCGCTCCAGCCGAACGGTTTTTTCGCTGGTAAACCGGTATTGAATGCCGGTATTGCGGAGTATCGTTGAAAGCGCTTCAGCGAGCGTCATCGTTCCGTGCACGCCCGGTGTATTCAGTCCTTTTGTCACAGATGCATCAAATGCAATTTGCAAGCCTGTCTGAACAGCAAGGCGGTTGAGGCCTGTTGCAAGCGACCCTGCCGCAACATTCACGGTGACGGGTTGGGTTGCCGCTTGGGCCATAGCTGGTGCTGCAAAAAATGGGCTTAAAACAGTGCCGCTTAAAAGCAGCGAAGCAAAAAGAGGCCGCATATAGGCGGTAAGAATGCGTGAGGAGGGGCTTTTCATGTCGTGTCCAGTCTCAACGTTCAAGGCGTTGAAAATTTCGGTGTTGAAGCATCCGCGCATGTTGCGCGCATTGCCTTTCATGGACTGGACGAATGAAAACCGGCTTATGGGACATTCAATTGAAAATTAATTATGCAGGACTGTCAGCAGCGCCCCGATATGCGTGGCTTTCAGATCAAACACCTTGATAAAATCATCAAGCGCGGTGGAGGGTGAAGATAGATCGAAAGTGCCAGTAATGCGGCGTTGCGCAAGATCATTGCTTGCAATCATGATCCGGCCGGGAAGATGTCGTGCAATATCTTCGACCACGTGCGAAAGCGGCTGGTCTTCAAAAATGAGCCGCCCATTGCGCCATGAGGCTGCGAATTCAGGATCAATCGCCGTGACCTGTCCGATGCCTGTTGCACTGTCGTAAAAAACGCTGTGGCCCTGTTCGAGACGCAAGGTGTCACGCGGGGTGGGTGCTGTGCCTGAAGCGCTGCTCTTGACCTCAACGGCGTGCTCCGTGACGACCACGTCTGCACCGCGCTCTTTCAGCTTCACATCGAACTCAGTGCCAAGAGCTGTAATATTGCCCTTGGCAGCGCTCACCGTGAAAGGGCGCTGCGTGTCCTTGGCAACGATGAAATAGGCTTCCCCGCGCAGGAGATGAACGTGACGGCCTTGGTTTGTGATGTCAAAAGAGATGGCCGAACTTGAATTGAGCTGAACGGTCGATCCATCGGCGAGTTTTATCACGGGCATTTCGCTGCTTGCAGACATCGCGTCTGCGCGCAGGCGCATGGGGCCATCAAAAGCGATGAAAGCTGCTGCGAAAGCAACAAAAACCAGCATTGACGCCACTGTCGCGCGCACCGGAAAACGCGGTCTTCTGGCAGCTGTTTTGGCGAAATCGATATCCTGCAACAGCAGTAAACGCGTATCGCTGAAAACACGTGAGGCTTTTTTGAAGGCCAGCTCATGCCGGCTATCGCTTGCGCGCCAGCGTGCGCATGCCTCCGCCAGCGCCATATCCTTCGGCGATGCCTGAAGCTGCATCAGCCAATCGACGGCTTGCTCTTGAATCAGGCGTTGTGCCTTGTCTGGTTTTGACGTGGATGAGCGCATCATCCCTGATCCAGTTCATCAAGCCGACAGAGGCAGTGAATCAGCGCCTTGCGAAGGTGGCGGTCCACCATATTGCGCGTGATTCCAAAGCGGCTGGCAATTTCATCTGACGGCAGATTGCCAATGCGATGGGCAATGAAAACGCGGCGCTGGCGAAGGGGAAGTTCCATAATCGCATGACGCAGGCGGTTGAGCCGTCGCGGCATGTCAAGGGCGATGTCAGGATTGGCGTCTTTGCTGGCGATATACGCGGCTTCTTCTTGCGTGCCGGAAAAGAGCTTGGCTTCAAAACGCTCGCGGCGAAACCGGTCAAGGCCCAGATTAATAGCCGCACGCGTTAAAAATGCGTGGAGAGATGACTTGCCTTCAAGGTCGGTCCGGCGATCTTTCAGCCTCACATAAAGATCATGGACAATGTCGTTGGCATTTGAGGATACGTGCCCGCGTCGACGGACTGCGCGACACAGCTCGTCATAATAATCAGTAATGGCAACATCAATCTCTGCCATATCGCGCAGCGGAAAAGCCGCGGGCAGATTAGATTTCTCTGACTGGTTCAAGGCGGGCACCGGATTTGTATGGCCGCATTATAAGGATGTGCTCAATTAAATGCAATTATATATGAACAATTTACTCATCTTATGAGCGCGCCATCGTATCACGTGGTTTTCGGCGGCGGGTAATTTTACTCTTGTATTTTCAATTATACATCTGTATTCAGGAGTCGAGTTCGCTACAGGGATGAAGGCAGAGGAGCCTTCCCGAGTGATCTTTCAAGCAGTCAGGCGGGAGGAAGTTTCGTCTGATTTCCAAGGGAGGACTTTATGAAAAAGCTTGCTTTGCTGGCAGCCGTTGCTGCCTTTTCGCTGCCCGTCTCGGTCATGGCGCAGGACGCGCCCGGCACTGTCAAAAAGGACAGTTATCGTTTTGTCATCGTTCCAAAGGTCGTTCATCCTTGGTTTGACAAGGTGAATGAAGGTGCACAGCAGGCCGCTGCTGCACTCAAGGCGCAGACCGGCGCCAATGTTGAAATCGTCTACTCCGCACCACAGAGCGCAGACGTTGTTCAGCAGAACCAGATTATCGACAGCGCGCTGGCCACCCGTCCTGACGGTCTCGCACTCGATTTGCTTGATCCATCGGGCAACCGTGCATCGCTTGAAGAAGCGCAGAGCCAGAAAGTGCCGCTGGTGCTGTTCGACTCCGTGCCGCCGGAAGGCATGAGCATCACCCATATCGGTTCAGATTTCTGCGAGCAGGCCAAGATTGCTGCGCGTCGTCTGGTTGAAGTGCTGGGTGGTGAAGGCGAAGTTGCAATCATGATGGGCGTGCCAACTGCACCGAACCATTCGATCCGTGCAGAATGCCACCGTGAAGTGTTCAAGGAACATCCGGGTATCAAGGTCGTTGCTGAAGGCATCGACAATGACAGCATCGAAATTGCACAGCAGCAGGCAGCCGCCATTATGCAGGCCAATCCAAACCTGAAGGGCTGGGTTGCTTCGGATGCCGCTGGCCCGATCGGCATCGGTCAGGCCATCGTTGAAGCTGGCAAGCAGGGCAAGGTCACGCTGGTCGGCCTCGACAACCTGCCGGAAATGCTCGACATGATCCGCAATGGCGTCGCTGACAGCTCGTCCGCATCGCAGCCTGAACTTCAGGGTTACTGGTCGGTGATGACGCTCTGGGCACAGGCAACCGGCGCGCCGGTTCCAGGTTATATCGACACTGGCAATGCTTTCCTCACCAAGGAAAACGTAGGCAACTGATCCGTTCCGATCTTGTTGCAGGAGCACGGGTTCTCCCGTGCTCCATTCTTTCCTGTCCTATCGGCTTTGACCGGCAGCTTGCCGGAAACGCAGCGATAGTTTTCCAAGGTGTCCATCATGGCTTATCTTGAAACAAGCGGATTAGGCCGGGACTTTCCGGGCGTAACCGCGCTGGATGGCGTTGACCTGAAAATCGAGCTGGGTCGCACGCATATTCTTGCCGGCGAAAATGGTGCTGGCAAATCCACGCTCGTAAAAATTCTGACCGGAACCGACAGCGCTTCGCGCGGTCAGGTGCTGATCGATGGTCGTGATCCAGTTACTGATCCTGCGCTTTATAAAAACGTTGCCTATGT
Organism: Brucella sp. TWI559; assembly: GCF_039674265.1. Classification (NCBI taxonomy): domain Bacteria; kingdom Pseudomonadati; phylum Pseudomonadota; class Alphaproteobacteria; order Hyphomicrobiales; family Brucellaceae; genus Brucella; species Brucella sp. TWI559. Next base: position 30,420 of record NZ_JBDJNE010000016.1, on the reverse strand, counting down.
TCCGCAGGAATTGACGCTTTTTCCGCAGATGAGCGTCGCGGAAAACCTGTTCATGCCATTCAATCGAACGGGGCATGGCGGTTTTGTTGTCAACCGCAAAGCGCTGATGATCGAGGCAAAATCCTATCTCGATCGCTTTGGTATTGAAGCGCGGCCTGACGATCTGGTTGCCAATATTTCCGTGTCTGATCAGCAGCTTTTGCAGATCGCGCGTGCCTGCACCAATGAGCAGATGAAGGTGCTGATTCTCGATGAGCCGACGTCTTCGCTAACACGTGTTGAAGTTGAGCGTGTTTTCAAGGTTATTCGCGGTCTTCTTGACCGCGATCATGCGATTGTCTTCATCAGCCATAAGATGGAAGAAGTCTTCCAGATTGGCGATGATTATACCGTTCTGCGCAATGGCACCAAGATCGAGAGCGGTCACATCAAGGACATCACCGAAGCCGATCTGATCCGCGCCATGTCTGGCCGCGACCTGTCCTTTGATGAGCATTTCCGTCCGTCAAAGCCGACCACTGAAACCATTATGGAAGTGCGTGACCTTTCGGGATCGCGCTTTGAAGACATCAGTTTTGATCTGCGTAAAGGCGAAATTCTTGGCTTCGCCGGTCTGGTGGGCGCTGGACGCTCCGAAGTGATGCAGACGATCTTCGGCTTTCTAAAAGCTAAATCCGGCGAGGTAAAGGTCGAAGGCGAAAACTGGACACTCAATGATACCTCGCGCTCGGTTTCGGGCGGCATGCTCTATCTTTCGGAAGAGCGCAAACATCACGGCATTCTGCCGCTTCTGTCGCTGCGCGAAAATATCGGCATTTCGATATTGGAGTTGACAAGCGGCAAGCTCGGCATTTCCGACCGTCGTGAACGCAATATCGTGCAGAAAATCATCGATGATTACGGCATCCGCACATCAGGAATGGGCAAGCGTATCTCGCAGCTTTCGGGTGGCAATCAGCAGAAAGCCATTATTGGCCGCGCCATGGCCACGCGCCCACGCGTGCTGATTTTTGATGAGCCAACCAAGGGCATCGATATCAGGACGAAATCAGAGATTTATCGCATCATGAAAAATCTCGCTGAAGAGGGTGTCGGTGTCATACTCGTCTCTTCGGAACTTAATGAATTACAGAAATGCGCAAGCCGTATCATCACCATGCATAACGGCCATATCACCGGTGAGTTCTCCACCACCGATACCAACAATGAAACACTCGTGGGCGCGATCTTTGGAACAGAGGTAAAAGCCGATGCAAACTAATCCCTTTTCCAATCTCATTCGTACGCCGCTGGCCGGTGTCTTTGTGGCGCTTCTGGTGATCTTTGCCCTGTCGGCAACCCTATCGCCTTACTTTCTCACGCCTTACAATCTGTCGGTTGTTGCACGTGGCCTGGCCTTTGTCGGTCTCATCACCATTGCTCAGTCGATGTTGATGGTGCTGGGCGAGCTTGATCTGTCACTTGGCGTGATCGGCGGACTCTGTGGCGTGGTGTCCGGCATTCTGATGGTACGGATGGGTTTTGAGCCTTATTCGGCCATGTTGCTGGCGATCCTGCTTGGCCTTTGCCTCGGCCTGTTCAACGGCTTCCTCGTCACCTTCCTCCGCTTGCATTCGCTGGTGCTGACCATTGGTACGGCAGGCATTTTCGGCGGTGCCAATCTGGTGCTGACCCGTGGCGTTGCCATCACCGGTATTCCGCGTGATGTGCAATATCTCGGCCGTGGCGATCTGTTCGGCATTCCGGTGCCATTCATCATCATGTTTGTTGCCCTGCTGATCGCGACTTTCGTGATGCTGAAAACCCCGTTTGGTCGTTACATGTATGCCATTGGCAACAATCGCGATGGCGCCCGTATGTTGGGCATTCGTGTGGATCGTGTGCGTCTGATGGTATTTGGTGCTGCTGGTGCGATTGCTGGTCTTGCTGGTGTGCTGATGGTTGCGCGTCTTGGAACTGCCCAGCCGTCGATTGGCGACAGCTGGGTGCTGGCTCCGATTGCTGCATCGGTTATCGGTGGTGTTGCCACAACGGGTGGCATCGGCAGTCCAATTGGTGCGATCTTCGGTGCAGGCATTATCGCAATTATTGAAAACATTATCGTTCTGTTCGGTGTCTCTCCTTATTGGCAGGGCATTGTTTCGGGTGCAATCGTCGTGCTGGCTATCTCATTCGATGCCATATCGCGCCGTTATCTGCGCCGGGATGCCCACTGATCTGAACACGCGACGAGTTTTAGAAAGCTAAAGACATGAATGAACAAGTCAAAACAAAGAAGCTGATCAACGCACCGGAAAACATCATTGCAGAAATGATCGAAGGCATGGTCGGCGCGCATCCCCATATGCTGCGTGTTGAAGGTGAAACGGGGCGTGCGGTTGTGGCAGTCGATGGCCCGCGCGAAGGCAAGGTCGGCATTGTTGTCGGCGGTGGCTCAGGTCACGAACCCGCTTTTGCTGGCTATGTCGGACGCGGCCTTGCAGATGCAGCAGCTGTTGGCAACGTGTTTGCCTCCCCATCGCCTGCACATATTGCAGAAGCGGCACGCGCTGCGGATGGCGGCGCTGGCGTGTTGTTGCTTTATGGCAATTACACCGGCGACGTTCTCAATTTTACGATGGCTGCGGAAGAACTCGGGCAGGACGGCATGGATGTGCGCCATGTCGCGGTTGCGGATGACGTAGCCTCGGCGCCGCTTGATCGCAAGTCGGAGCGTCGCGGTATTGCCGGTGACTTCTTCGTATTCAAGGTTGCAGGTGCTGCCGCTGATCTGGGTGAATCCCTGCCACGCGTCGAAGCGCTTGCGCAGGCCGCCAATGAGGCGACCCGTTCGATGGGCGTGGCTTTAAGCCCTTGCTCCCTGCCCCAGACAGGTAAGCCGAACTTTGCCATCGGTGACGATGAAATGGAAATCGGCATGGGCCTGCATGGTGAGCCGGGCATTCGTCGTCAGAAGCTTGCGCCTGCTGATGAAGTGACTGACGAGCTGATGGCCTCGGTCGTTGAGGAACTGGCGCTCAAGGCCGGGGATCGTGTTGCGGTTCTTGTCAACGGACTTGGTGCAACCACGCATATCGAGCTTTATCTTATTTTCCGCCGCGTCAAACAGATTCTGGATAGCAAGGAAATACAGATCCACGCCTCATGGGTTGGCGAATATGCAACGTCGCTCGAAATGGCCGGTGCATCTGTCACGCTGATGAAGCTTGATGACACCTTGCAGACGCTGCTTGATCATCCATGTCATACGCCGGCCTTGAGCGTTGGCGCTGTGCAGGCAGGTGATCGTGAACCGGCCTCGCACCGCAAGGCTCAACGCAGTGCAGACCACAAGGAAGTGGCTTCTGAAGCGCCGCGCAAGCTCATCACCGAGGGTGATGTGACACCTGCACTTTTCAAGGCGATGATGATGAATGTCGGCAATCAGATCATTGCCGAGAAGAACTGGCTTTCGGAACTCGACGGCGTGATTGGCGATGGCGATCACGGCATTACCATGGAAATCGGCTGGAAGGCTGTGCAACATGCGCTTGAAGACGAACAGGACGATGAGACGATTGAAGCCATCTGCAAGCGCATGGCCAAGGCGTTTCTGGATGCGGTTGGCGCATCGTCAGGTCCGCTTTATGCAACGGCATTCCTGCGTGCAGGTACGGCTGTCAGCAATCGTCTCAACCTTGATGGAACCGGCATTGCTGAATGGCTTGCAGCCGCGTCGCAAGGCATCCAGGATCGGGGCCGCGCGGCACCAGGTGACAAGACGATGATCGATGCCTGGGTTCCAGCGGTTGAGGCGGCAAGCGAGGCTGCGAAGGCTGGCAAATCCACGCTCGACGTGCTGATTGCGGCACGCGATGGTGCGGAAGTGGGCATGAAGGCAACAGCTGCAATGGAATCGCGTCGTGGTCGTTCAGCAAAGCTCGGTGAGCGCTCAATCGGTCATATCGATCCGGGTGCAGCATCTACATTCGTAACCCTGCGCGCTATGGCAGAAGCGTTGCAAGATGCTAAGTAATTGTTAGTTATGAATTTTTGTGACGATTGAAAGGTTTTAGCTTCTAAATCAAGCAACAGGTGATGCGTTTGGGTCTGGATTGAAATCGATGGGTAGGCGTTTAAAAAGCGGAATCTGAATCTGACAACGCGATATGATAGAGCTTCTCGGAAGCGAGTGTTTTCGAGTTAGTATTTTCAGCTTGCGTTGGTGTCGGTGGGTGCGTGGTAATGCCACTTTAACCGACGCGGGAACGCAGCTCTATCTATGGTGCTGACTTTATGCGGATTTCAGACATGTGTTCTCACACAACATATTGGCAGTGCTCTGAAGTGCTAAATTGATTGTGGGAAAGTCGTGAAAATTGTTGATCGGGTCGTGAATTAAGGTGAAGCGCTGCACATGTCGTGCTGACTTGAAACGCTTCATGACCCGCTCGCATCTGTGTTACTGAGCAAGGACTTTGAGCGTAAACCCATCCTTAGCAGTAGCTCGCCACATAATCAGCTGGGATCAAGCGTAGCCTGATAAGACTGTTAGCACTGACACCGCTTAGCAATTTAGGCATGCGCCAATTCAAGGGTGAACAATGCTCTTTGAAGCTAAACCCCTCGCATCGCAGAACTGCCCAGATGGTATTGTGCACGACTTTTATGCCGCGCGTGGGAAGTTCGTCCTTTGGAGCATTTCCAATGTTTCAATCAAAACAGGAAATGCTCTAAGGATTAAGCGCCGATGATCCGGCGAATATCGTTAACCGACAAGCTCAGGAATGACTGCATGCCGATGGCAACCTGATGTGGTTCCATTTCAGCGATAAAGGTGCGGAATTCTTCTTCCGTGGGTGGCGGTGCAAACCATTGCATGCGACACAGATCGTGCGTGTCGTGGAAATGGCCTGCGCCATCCAGAATATCATCAACATAATGGCCGTAGATAAAGCATTCGGAGAAGCGTCGGACATTGCCGATGGCAGCAACCCAATGCTGACCGGTGTGCTTTTCGATACGCTCGCACATGCCGATGACCGAATCTCTGCGCCAGGAAACAAGCTGGCCGATATAGTCATTCAGCGCACTCTTGCCATTCTTGACGCCAAGAAGCTTTCCTGCGTTCTCTGCCCAAACAGGATGTTCCGGCCATTCAGGATTGGCAAGCGCATTGGGCCGGTAGAACAGGCGCAGCTTATCCTCGTGCCAGAGTGTGTTGCAATCAAAGGGCCGGACAAAAGCAGTGTCGGAATCGGTATAAAGCAGTCCGTCTTCTTCCACCTTGTCTGCCAGTGCAATGCGGCGCAACTGCTGCACATGCCAACCGCGCAACGGTTTGGTTTTAAACGACAACCAGACGCGACGGCGCCCGAGATAGGTCGGATCGGGGAAGGCTCGCAACCAGGACGGCAGCAAATCTCGCTCGTCAATCACGATGCGATTGGCGTTCTCTATCTGCCGAAAAAGCGCAACATCTTTGCTGTCGACAAGAATATAATGCTTGGTGAAACCAGTGACATGTTTGTCCATGGTTTCGCATAAGAGCTTGCAACGCTCAAAGTCCTGATCCCAGCTTGCGGTGACAATAGCTGTCTTCAAGGGTTACCCCCTGACAGCTTTGCTTTTGCAACACGCCAGAGAAACACCGGATTGCCGACCAGATAGCGCTTTGCCAGACGGCGCGGCTCCTGCATCAGGCGATGCGCCCATTCCATTTTGAGCGTGCGGACCCAATGGGGTGCGCGCTGCACGCGGCCGGTATGCAGATCGAATAAGGCGCCAACCGCGCTCGCAATCGTGCAATGTTCGGCTGTGATGTATTTGTCGATGAACAGCTCCTGCCGCGGAACACCCATGGCCACCAGCAGCATATCGGGATGATATTCCTTAAGCTGATCCAGAATGCCGTCTATATCCGCAGGCTTGAAATAGCCATCCGAGATCACACGATAATCGTGCTGCGGGATTTGCTTCTCAAAAAGCTGCACTGTGTGTGCAGCAACGCCGGGACCGCCACCAAGCAACGCCACTTTCATCGGGCGTTTGATATGCTGCATCAAGCCGGGGATGAAGTCTGTGCCGTTGAGATTGGCCGGAAATTTTTCACCATAAGCGACCTTGCTGGCAATATCGACACCAACACCATCAGGCAGGATCAGAAAATTTTTGAGCGCTGCCATATAGGCCGGGTCTTCATGCGCAATATTGGCATTGTTGGCATTAAGCCAACCCTGCTTCAAGAAGGCCCGGTTTTCGATTCGCTTTTCAAAATAAGCGAATGAACTGCCCCAGTCGAAACAGACAACCTTGATGCCGAGAATATTTCGGTATTCGAGTTTTTCGGATGCACTATGCGTCATATTCAGTCTGCTTTTCCTGTGACGTCCTGAAGTTTCTTTAAGCCTCGGGCGATTGCGCTGTCCATGCCTGCGATTTGTGCCTGTTTAAAGGCTTTGCCGTCCAGTCTTTGATCGTCACCTTCATTGATTGCTTTAAGGCGCTCTACGATGGCTGCGGCAAATTCAGCAGGCTTGTCGGCCATTGTGCAGTTGGCCGGGACATTGCCAATACCACGAACCGAATGAGCGGTGGCAACACTTGGTTTTCCCAGCTCAAACGTTTCTATCGTTTTCAACTGAACGCCTGTGCCCGCGCGGCTGATCAGAGGTATCAGTTTGCCACTTTCAACGAATTTGGTGGCATCAGGCACTTTGCCGACGAAATTCACACCCGGCCAGGCCGCAATAAGATCGGCGGGTGTGTTGCCTGCGATGGCGATTGTGATGTCTTTTGGCAAAAGCGGTTTGACTTCGCGCAGAAACCATTCAAGGCCAATGCGGTTGGGATGCCATGTCCATGTACCGATGAGCGCGAGATCATATTTGGCTGCCTCCGGTTTCACGGCTTCGCTGTTGCCCGGCATGACAAGCGGGAGTGTTGCAAATTTATTTTTGTCGAGGCCCAGTGCCGGGCCGTCTTCTTCTGCAAAGGTGAAGACAAAGCTTGCCTGTTTGCAAAGCCTGCTCTCCAGCTTTTTGAGAATCCTAGCCTCGCGGCCAAACAGAAATTTCTGAACCTTGCCTTTGGCATCTGCCGCATTTTCTTCTGCCGAACGGTATTCGACATTATGCGCAACGAAAATCGATGGCTTGTCCTTGAAAATATCTTCAAAGGCGCCCGGCAGCGTCACACCGTTGAGCACATAGGCATCGAATTCACCGAGTTCGGTGATTGCATTATGCAGTTCAATTGCTGGGATAACCCGCAGCTTTGCCGACGAAACCGTCAGCCCTGTGAGAAAAGATTTCACCACCCAGCCGATCTTGCGCTTGATGCCGGCGCCTTCTGTGCGTACTTCCACTTCGCCAAGAACGATCGTGTCTTTGTTTTCAGCCGCCGGATGTCCCGGCCAGGTGAAACCGAGAACAGTGACATGAGCACCGGCGCGACGCAGACCATCGATAACGGCGGCATTCGCAACTTCATAACCCGTCGAAGCGACCGCATGTGGAACAAGTGATGTTACGAAGACAAGACGACACGGTTGCAATTCAGCTCCTAACCGATCTTAATGAGTATTTGCTAAAGCCACTCTCTACAGCCATGCAGTGAACTTTTCTTTAAACGTTTATCAATAGTGGAAAGATAAACATAAAAATGTAAATCTCTGAAATAAATCGGAAGCCGAGATGATAGAATTACCGGATCATATTGAAGTAATCGCTAAAACGCCTGGGCTTGCCTATGATGAGATCGATATTGTCGTTTCTCTTCCTACATTTAAGCGGCCTGAGCATCTGATCAGAACCCTCGATACGTTGAATGCGCAAACGACAAAGCGTCGTTGGGCAGTGGTGGTTATCGAGAATGAGACTGAAAAGAAAGAAGGCGCAACCGTTGCAGCTCCGCTTTTCGAGGCTGGCAAATATAACGGCATGCTTATTGGCGAGTCGCATCGCGGCAATTGCAATGCTTATAATGCCGGTTGGCTGACGGCGACCAAGTTTTTTCCAAATTTCAAATATGTCATTGTCATTGATGATGATGAACTGGCCGATCCTGACTGGATCGAGAATATGGTTTCGACGGCTGAGCGTTATGATGTCAGTCTGGTTGGCGGCCCGCAGTATCCGATTTTTGAAAAGCCGAATTCTGAAAAGTGGGCGAAGCATCCGGTTTTCCTGCCTCATTACACGAAGACCGGCCCGGTGCCGATCATCTATTCATCGGGCAACCTGCTGATTGCGCGTGCTGTTTTGGAAGCGCATAGCTATCCGTTTATGGATCTGAAGTTCAACTTTACTGGTGGCGGCGATTCTGACTTCCTGTCCCGCTCTATTGCCAAGGGCTTTAAAGTTGCGTGGTGTGCGGAAGGCATCGTGCGCGAAACCATTCCTGCGCGCCGTCTGGAACGCGACTGGATCACCTCGCGTGGTTTGCGCAATGGCGTTCTTTCAACACTGATTGAGCAGCGTAAACGCAAGGATGAGCCGTTTGGTCAGGTGCGCGTGTTCCTGAAGAGTTTGGCTCTTCTGGCCTATTCGCCGATCAAAGCACTCAGAAGAGGTTTTGCGGCCGGCTTTGCGCCTGTCGGCACTTACTTTATTCATATCGGTCTGGGTCGGGTGATGGCGCATTTTGGATATTTGAATGAGCAGTATCGCAACCCGGACAAGAACTGATACGGCCTCGTTCGATCCGTTGAAGGCGACGATGCGCCAGATCGCGCTCGTCGCAGCAACAATTATATTCTGCATTCTGCTGATTTCTTTTCGCCCGTTTTCGCAGGCCGTTGTCGTTGATGGCCAGCAGGCGGGCGATAGTGTCAATCAGCTTGGCTTCGGTCTCGTCGGAGTTATTTCGCTGGCTGCGCTTGCGATGTTTGCTGATCCGCGCAAGGTCTTGCGGCTTGCAAGCCTTGGCTGGGGCCTGATGTTTGCCATTCTCATCGCTTCGGCCTTCACCAGTCCTGATCTGGGAACGGCCATTCGCGGGATCATGCTGACACTGATCGGTGTTCTTGCCATAGTCGCTGTGCTGGCTTTGCCGCAGGACGCTGACGGCTATTCCATTATGCTGCTTATAGTGGCATCAATTGTGATTGTGATTTCATATGCTGGTGTGGTGCTGTTGCCTAATCTTGGCACCCATGGCGCTGACGCTGCCGAGCCACAAAACTCATATCTGTGGCGCGGGGTGTTCACGCATAAGAATATTGCCGGGCCTGTTATGGCGTTTTTTGCTTTTGGTGGCATCTATCTGTGGCGACGCGGCTGGCGGGTCAGTGGGGCACTGATTGCATTATTTGCCCTGTTCTTCGTGGCGCATACCGGATCAAAAACCACGGTTGCACTGGTACCCTTTGCCATGATTCTGGTCATTGCCCCGGGTATGTTTGGTGTACGTGGGCTGGCGCCACTTATGATCGTGGTCATTCAGCTTGTTTTTGCGCTTTTCACAATCGGCACGGTGCTGTTTGAGCCTCTCCACCAGATTGTTCTGAATTTCTCGGTGGACCCGACTTTCACCGGGCGCACATCAATCTGGGCTTTTGCTATTGAAGCGCTGCATAACCGCCCATGGACCGGCTTTGGCTATGAAAGCTTCTGGAGTACTGGGGCAGCAAAAGAAGCGGCCAATCCATATTACCTTGATTGGGATGTGCGCGGCATCGTGCATGGCCATAACGGCTATCTCGACATCACGCTGTCCACGGGGCTCATCGGTCTTATCTGCGCAATTTTTGTGATCATTGTCATGCCGCTGGTCAACTATATGCGGTGCAGGCCAACGCGAGAAAACCTGCTTCTCGCAGACTTTTTTCTCATGTTTGTGTTTTTCGGCACGCTGAACGCGATGCTGGAAAGCTTTTTCTTCCGCCGCATGGACCCGGTTTGGCTCATGCTCATCTTTGCGATCTTTGGCTTGCGCATGACAGCGAAAGTCACCATTCCCAAGCGGTCTGTATAATCCCGGAGTTAATCATGAATATCGCGATCATTGGCACGGGCTTCGTCGCCGATTACTACATGACCACGCTGCGCAATTACCCGCAGCTTAAGCTGCTCGGTGCCTTTGATCGCTCGGCAGAGCGCCTGAAAGTCTTCGCTTCGCATTATAATGTTCGTGCCTATGAAAGCTTTGAAGCAATCCTTGCTGATAAAGATGTGCAGATTGTGCTTAACCTGACAACGCCGGAGAACCATTACGCCATTTCACGCGCAGCGCTTGAAGCGGGCAAGCACGTCTATTCGGAAAAGCCGCTGGCCATGGATTTCAACGATGCCAAGGAACTGGTTGAGTTTGCGGCTGCAAACGGACTGACACTGGCCGCTGCCCCCGCCAACGCTTTGAGCGATGCACAGAAGCTTGTTGCGACTTCCATAAGCGAGATCGGTACGCCGCGGCTGGTCTATGCCGAAATGGAAGACGGCCCGGTTTTCCGCGACAAATGGGCGACATGGCGCTCGCAATCGGGTGCACCTTGGCCGGGTCTGCATGAGTTTGAGATTGGCTGTACGCTGGAACATGCAGGCTATGCACTTTCATGGCTCGTATCGCTGTTTGGTCCTGTGGAAAGCGTGACGGCTTTTTCCTCAATCACCTTCCAGAACAAAGGGCCGGGAACGGAGCATCTGCGCATGGCACCAGATTTTTCCGTGGGTTGCCTGCGTTTTAAATCCGGTCTTGTTGCACGTCTGACGTCCGGCCTTGCCATGCCGAAAGATCGCAGCCTGACAATCGTGGCCGACAAAGGCTCCATTACTGTCGATGATCTCTGGGATAATCGCTCTGCGGTTCGTCTTGAATCGACAGAGAGAAAGCGTTCCATCCTGTCGCGCGTTTTTGGGCGTCTGGAAGCAAAGCTTGGTAAGACGCTGGCGTGGAAACCCGCTGTTGGCAGCAAGCTCGCTTATCCAAAGGGGAACACGGTCAGCCTGCCGTCATTCCCGTCACAGATTGATTTCATGCGTGGCGTGGCGGATCAGGCGCGCGCCATTGAAACAGGTGAGGCAGCGTTTTTCTCTGGTAATGTGGCTTTGCACATCACCGAAGTGGCCCTTGCACTCAACAATGCTGGCGAAAATGCAGCACCCTATAAGGTGCGGAGCAGCTTCTAATTCGGCTTTTGCGCAAGCACAGTGCTGATGATGTTTGCAACCGCAGCACTGTGTTCAAGCGGCATGATCGGGCTTAAAGTCTCGCCGCGTGTCACGGCATCGCGCACGGCTTGCGCCTGAAATTGAAGTCCGTTGCCTGAGAATGGATGATGCTCAACGGTTCTGCCCGGAAGCGGCAGGCGGTTGAGAATTTTTCCAACCAGGCCGCCCGGTCCTTTTGGCCCGATGGCTGAATTCAGCACGCTTTCCGAAAAGATCGTGAGCCGTTGTGCCTTGAGAAACGGTGCATGCAGCATAATCGCACCCTTGGTACCTTCAATCAGCATCCGGTTTTCGCCGTCATGATCAAAGCCACAGGAAAGATGGGCTTTGGCATGGGGATAGGTCAGCTCAATTACTGTACGCATATCGACGCCGCTCTTTGCGCGTATCCAGCGACCGCTCTCCGCATCGGGCAATCCGAGAAAACTGAGCGCAAGCGAAACCGGATAAACGCCCAGATCAAAGGCCGCACCACCACCAAGCGCGGGATCAAAAAAGCGGCTTTTTGGGTCTTCTTCGCGCAAATAGGACAGATCGGCCTCAATGCGCTTAACCATTCCGATTCGCCCCGCTTTGATATGCTCGCGGGTGGCATGAATTGCCGGAAGAAAGCGGCTCCACATGGCTTCCATGGCAAAGACATGATGCGCTTTGCTTGCTGCTTCGATCTGGTTGGCGCCGTCGGCATCAAGCGTCAGCGGTTTTTCCGTGAGGCACGCTATGCCAGCGGCAATGGCCTGCAAGGTTTGCGGCACATGCATGGCATTGGGCGTGGCAATATAAACCGCATCAATTTCCGCGCTGTTGAGAAAGGCAGCAGCATCATTAAAGGCTTGATCCGCACCGATGCGGCTTTTGAAATCCTCTGCACTCTGCATGGAACGCGAACAGACAGCACTCACGCGCATATCGCTGCTTGCCTGAATATCGGCAGCAAAAGCTTTGGCAATCGTGCCTGTGCCCCAGATGCCCCAGCGAAAATCCTTGCCGTCGCGCTGCTTGTTCGTCATGGTTTTACCGCCTACCCCTGCGCAATACCCTTGTCTTTCATCGACTGTATATCGCATGATATGCGGGATTACGACTGGCTTTGCCGCCGACGTCTCTCTTCATGTGATCAAGGTAAAAATATGAGTGGAATTGTTGTAGCCGTTGCACGCGATGCGAAGCATCACTTCTCGAAACAGCTGGTTTCAGAGATAAGCATTGTCGCTGGCGAGGGTGTTGAAGGGGATGCGCACAAGGGAGTGACCGTCAAACATCGGTCGCGTGTGAGGGCAGATCCCACGCAACCCAATCTGCGTCAGGTCCATCTCATTCAAGCCGAACTGTTCGATGAGCTGACAGAGAAGGGGTTTGACATTGCGCCTGCGCAGTTGGGTGAAAACATCACCACGCGCGGGATCGATCTGCTCGCACTGCCCAAATCGACCCTTCTCAAAATTGGGTCCGATGTTGTCCTTGAACTCACGGGCTTGCGTAATCCATGTTCGCAGATTGAGAAATTTGAGAAGGGGCTTTTGGGCGCTGTCCTCGATAAAACGGAAAATGGCGAACTGGTGCGTAAAGCTGGCGTCATGTCGATCGTTCTTGCGGGTGGAAATGTGCAGCCTGGTGATCATATCAAGATTGAACTGCCACCGCTGCCGCATGAGAAACTCGAGCGTGTTTGAGCATTTAAATCGGTTAGTTTCTTAGAAAAGGCTCTATCAAATTTGTGTCATATGCCCTAGATCATCCAAGAATAGGATACAGACTGGTATAAGCTGGCGCTAAATAATGCGACAGCAACAGCTATGACAGCCCAGTCTGTCGGCTCTCTATTTCTCTACGGCAAGCCAGTTGGCTGTGTTTCAAAAGGGCAAAAAATGGAAAAAGCAGATATCGGTATGGTCGGTCTCGGCGTCATGGGTTCGAACCTTGCGCTGAATATCGCCGAGAAGGGCTACAAGGTAGCCGTTTATGACCGCGACGAGCCCGTGCTGAAAGCATTCATCGAAAAAGCTGGTGCTCTGCGTGACAAGATCATCCCTTGCGCGACCTTTGAAGAACTGGCTGACAATATCCGCAAGCCACGTCCGATCATCTTTCTGATCAAGGCTGGCGCGCCCGTTGACGCCGAAACCACCCGTCTTAAGGCTTATCTTGAGAAGGGCGACATCATGATTGATGCGGGTAACTCCGATTATCGTGACACGATGCGCCGTCTGAAAGCGCTTGGTCCTAACGATCCGACCTTTGTCGGCATGGGCGTATCGGGTGGCGCAGAAGGTGCACGCCATGGTCCATCCATGATGGTTGGCGGTACTGAAGAAGCCTATGATCGCATCGCACCAATTCTTCTGGCTGCGGCTGCAAAATATAACGGCGAGCCTTGCTGCGCTCTTGTCGGCCCTGATGGCGCAGGCCATTTTGTAAAGACGATTCACAACGGCATTGAATATGCTGACATGCAGATGATTGCCGAAATTTATGGTATTCTGCGTGATGGTCTTGGCCTTTCGGCGCCTGCAATCGGTGATGTGTTCGAGAAATGGAATGCCGGCCCGCTAAATTCCTATCTCATTGAAATAACAGCAAAAGTTCTGAAGGCTACCGATCCTGAAACTGGCAAGGCGATGGTCGATATGATCCTTGATCAGGCCGGGCAGAAGGGTACAGGTCGCTGGTCTGCGATTGAAGCGCAGATGCTCGGTGTGCCTGCGACTGGCATTGAAGCTGCGGTTGATGCACGTTCAATCTCGTCGCTGAAAGCTGAACGTCAGGCTGCGGAAAAGGCTTATAATCCTGCGCCGCGCAAACTCGATATTGCTGATCAGGCGCAGTTTCTTGCTGATCTTGAGCAGGGGCTTCTGGCTGGAAAGATCGTCGCCTATGCGCAGGGCTTTGCCGTTCTGGCCGCAGCGTCAAAGGAACATGGCTGGAATATTCCGCTCGCTACAACGGCGCGTATCTGGCGCGAAGGCTGCATCATCCGTTCGCTGTTCCTCGACGATATTGCACAGGCTTTTGAAGGTCAGGATATCGAAAATCTTCTGCTGGTTCCGGCCTTTGTTGAACGCATGGGCAAGGCATCGAAAGGCCTTCGCAAGATCGTTGCACAGGCTGCGCTTGCAGGTCTGCCGCTTCCAGCACTCAGTTCGGCATTGAGCTACTTCGACAGCTTTACGCAGTCGCAGGGTACGGCCAATGTCATTCAGGGCCAGCGCGACTTTTTTGGTTCGCACGGCTTCAAGCGTGTGGACAAAGAAGGCGATTTCCACGGCCCATGGAACTGAGATATTGCAGCCCTGATTGCATGAAAGTACAAAAAAGCCGCCCGTTTGGGCGGCTTTTTTGGTGTTAATCTGCCAAAACGAGCAAATCATGTGCTGCAAAATGCACAATGACCTTGTCGCCACGTTGTGGTGGTTTAAGCGCCGGATCATTGAACGTGTCGAATGAAAGCTGATTATTGCCAAGAGCAACGCGGGTTCTGATAACCGAGCCAAGAAAGTGGACATCTTCGATGGTTGCATCAAGCGATGTGTCATGGCTCTTGCGCGCTTCAAGGCTGACCGCTTCCGGGCGCAGGGCGAGCGTGATCGTTTTGCCCTTTTCGTGATGCCCAAGTTCTTCATTCACCTTGATCGTGCATCCGTCGAGCTCAATGCTGTTCTGGTCTGGTTCGGCAACCGATGCTTCCAGCATATTGAGCGTGCCGACGAAGGAGGCGACGAAGCGCGACGCAGGGCGGTTATAGATATCGAAAGGTGTGCCGATCTGATCGGCCTTGCCTTCATGCATAACGACAATACGATCAGAAATGGAAAGTGCTTCTTCCTGATCGTGGGTCACAAAAACCGTGGTAATGCCGAGCTTTTGCTGGATTGCCCGGATTTCCTGACGCAGAGAAATACGGATCTTGGCATCAAGTGCGGAGAGGGGTTCGTCGAGCAGAAGCACTTGCGGTTTGGTTGCAAGTGCACGCGCCAGTGCCACACGCTGCTGCTGACCACCTGACATCTGATAAGGATAGCGGTCGGCGAGATGTTCCAACCGGATCAGGCTGAGCATTTCCTTGACCGTCGCGTCGATTTCAGCCTTTGGCTTGCCTGATACGCGCAACCCGAAGGCGACGTTCTGGGCAACGGTCATGTTTGGAAACAGTGCATAGGCCTGAAAGACCATGCCGATGTTGCGCTGGTTAGGCTTCAAATCAACGACATCTTTGCCATCAATTTCGATTGCCCCCTGATCGGCGCTTTCGAAGCCTGCAATCATGCGCAGGACCGTTGTCTTACCGCAGCCCGAAGGTCCGAGGAAGGAAACGAATTCACCCTTTTCGACGGCGAGATTGAAATCGTGGACGACGGTATTGGCGCCGAAGCTTTTTTTCAGGTGCTTGAGATTAAGAAAAGCCATGAAGGTTACCCGGCGGTTGTCTTGAATTTATTAAGGCGTGAAACGAGTTGCAACATGATAATACTGAGCCATGTAATGCCAAAGGAGATGATCGCCAGCGCGGAGGGTTCATAAGCGCGGTTTGCGCCGACGAGCTGGAGATAGGGGCCGAAGGCCGGACGATTGAGCAGCGAGGCAAGCGTAAACTCGCCGATAACGATCGCAAAAGTGATGAACGCACCACTCATCACCCCCGACATGACATTGGGAAAAATGACTTTGAACATGATCCGGCCCCAGCCTGCGCCAAGACTTTGGGCCGCTTCCGTCAATGTGCGAACATCAATCGTGCGCATGGCCGTATCGACGGCGCGATACATATAAGGCAGCGAGAGCGTCATATAGCCAAACATCAGCAACAGGTCGGTTGCACGCGTTGAGGAGGTGAATGGCAGCCATGATGACGAATTATAGATGCGCAGATATCCAAACACGATGACGATTGCCGGAATAACCAGCGGCATCAGGGTTATGAATTCGATCAAAGGGCGCAGATGCGGCAGGCGCAGACGTACCCAATAAGCCGTTGGCACGACAAGAAGCACGCCGAAGATGATGGTCAGGATGCCGAGCACAATCGAATAGCTGAATGTGGCCTGAAAATTCGGATCGCTGAAAACAACACGATAGGCATCAAAGGAATATTCGCCGCGGCGCATACGCAATGAAAACTCAAAAGTACCGATCAACGGCACGATGAAGTAGATCGCCCCAATCAGGAAAGCGATCCATGCCCCGATTTTCTGGGCGTTAAAACCTTTCTTCATCGCTGCCACCTTTCGGCACGCATACGCAGCCAGATGTAAAGAAGATTGGAAAGTCCGGTGATCACAATCATGCCAAGCGCCAGTGCATAGCCAAGATTCTGGTTATGCAGCACGTCGCCTCTGATCTGCGCATAAAGCAGGATCGGAACGATGTTGAGCGAAGAACCGGTCAATGCATAGGCCGTGGCAATTGCTCCAAAGGCATTTGCGAA
Source organism: Brucella sp. TWI559 (assembly GCF_039674265.1). NCBI lineage: Bacteria > Pseudomonadati > Pseudomonadota > Alphaproteobacteria > Hyphomicrobiales > Brucellaceae > Brucella > Brucella sp. TWI559. Next base: position 13,851 of record NZ_JBDJNE010000016.1, on the reverse strand, counting down.
CAATAGCAGTGTTGTGCCGAGCAGGCTTGGCCAGAGAATCGGGAAAGCTACCATGCGCCAATATTGCAGATTGGTGGCACCTAAGATCGAAGAGGCTTCACGCCATTCTTTTTTCAGACCGTCGAGGGCAGGGGTCAGAATAAGCACCATCAGCGGAATCTGGAAGAACAAATAGGTGATTGTGAGACCAAAAAAGCTCAAGAGGTTGAAGCCGGTCGAGTAGAGATTGAAACCGAACCACTCACGCAACAGGATCGTCACGAAGCCGGTCCGGCCAAGGGTCGCGAGAAACGCGAAGGCCAGCGGAACGCCAGCGAAATTCGATGCAACACCTGAGAATGTCAGAACGGTCGGGCGCAGCCAGCGCGGCAGATTGCCAAGCACAACGGCCCAGGCCAGAAAGAAGCCGATGAATGCACCGCCGATGGCAGATGCGAGGCTCACTTTAATCGAAACCCAATAGGCACTCATAATTTGAGGCTGGAAAAGGTCGTAGACATTTTTCAGCGTAAAATTGCCGTTCGGGTCCTGAAACGCGCCGACGATAAGATACATGGTCGGCCATAAAAGGAAGAGAATGGCAAACAGGAAAAAAGGCGCAACGCCAACATATGAAAGCGGCAGTTGACGCTTACGCACCCTGCTAACTGGCGCGATTGTTTCGGCTGATGAATTCATGCGTTCTTTCTATATCTGTTTTGGAAGCACTGTGACGACCATTTCTGGTCGTCACAGGCATAAACAGGGCGAGATGAAATCGCTTACTGAACGTTTGCGCCGACGACGCTATCCCAGTTCTTGGTGATTTCTTCCTGAGCGGTTTCAATCTGTTCAAGCGTTGGGAAGATTGCCTTTTCGTAAGATTCTGCCGGTGGCAGCTTGTCGAGCAGTTCCTGTGGAATCTTGCCAGCTTTCGCCATCGCATTGAAGCGAATCGGATGGCAGTAGCCCTTCAGATAGCCAAGCTGGCCTTCGTCAGAGTAGATGTGTTCCATCCAGAGCTTGGCAGCGTTTGGATGCGGTGCGTAAGCGCTGATGGCCTGCACGTAAACGCCAGCAACAACGCCCGACTTTGGAATCACGGTTTCGATTGCCGGATTGCCTTTGAGCGTATCACGGTCTGCGAGCGCGTTATAATCCCAGCGGATGATGATCGGGGTCGAACCCTGCGCCAGCGAAGCAGCCTTGCCGATGACTGGAACGAAGTTACCATTTGCGTTGAGTTCTTTATAGAATTCGAGGCCTTTTTTGCCAGCTTCCGCGCCCGGTTCTCCACCACGGGCGATACCGGCTGCATGAACGCCGAGGATTGCCTGTGCGGAAACACGTGGATCACCAGCCAGAGCAACCGAGTTTGCGTAATCGCTCTTGAGCAGGTCTTCCCAATCCTGAGGGACGTCCTTGACGATGTCTTTGTTTACTTCAAAACCAAGAACGCCGTAATAGTCGCCATACCAGTAACCTTCTGGGTCCTTGGCGCTATCCGGAATTTCGTCCCAGGTTGAGACCTTGTAAGGTTGGATCAGACCGTCTTTCTTGGCTGTCGTGCCAAAAGCAAAGCCGACGTCAATAACGTCAGGAGCCTGAGGGCCTTTGTTGTCTCTGTTTGCCTTGATGGCTTCGATTTCGTCGCCGGAACCCGCATCAGGATTCAGCTCGTTGACCTTGAGGCCATACTTGTCTTTGAAGCTTTTGATGATTTCGCCGTAGCCACACCAGTCGTGCGGGAGAGCGATCGTTGTCAATTGGCCTTCTGCCTTGGCAGCGGCGATGAGTTCGGCTGATGGTTCGGCAGCAGCAATAGAAACTCCGCCAACAGCGATTGCCGTCGATAGAGACAGCAGACGCGCAGTAAAAGCAAGCATTGTTAGACTCCCCTGTTAAGTCGGACGAACGCTCCCGGTCGATTCCAGTGTTCGCGCACTCCCGATAGCCGCCATAGATGACGGTTGGATGACAGATCGCGGCTTGTCACAAAATGTCAGCGGTGGAAAGTGAAACACGTTTTCAGGCACTTAGCAATTGACCCATAAGGTTGAACTGCATTTTTATGACAATAAATGTGACAGAGCTTTCGCCGCTGTCACATTTATAAGAGAGGCTTTTCCCAAAACGACAGGCTTTAGTCTGCTGGCGGCATGACGCGCGCAAGTGGCTTTCAAATGAAAATTAATGAACGGAGGACGAAGCTGGATCAGCTTCGTTTGAACCTGAGTTTTCAAGCTTGGTGGTTGCAGTTTAGTGACCGCCACCACCTCCGGCACCGGCTTTTGGCTTGCGTAACAGGATCGCACAAACTGCAAGCGAACAGAACATCATCGTCAGGATGAAGAAGACATCGATGAAGGACATAAGGGTTGCTTGCTGGCGCACCATGCCCGACATTTTCGAAATTGCAATTGTTGCGCCATCCATCCCGGCGGCATTGTATTTGGCTGTCAGATTGGCCAGCATCTGCTCGGCCTGGGCATTGCCCCAGCGAACATGCTCAGCCATCCGCTCATAATGCATATCGCTGCGGCGGGTCAGAATGGTATTGATGACGGCGAGACCAACAGCGCCGCCAAGGTTACGCGTCAGGTTGAACAGGCCGGAAGCATTTTTCATCAATGCCGGGGGCAGGGTTCCGAGTGCCAGATTGTTGATCGGCACCATACACAGCATTAGCGAGCAGCCACGCAAGATTTGCGGTATGAGAAGCTCATAGAAATCCCAGTCGGCCGTCAGGCCCGTGACCATCCAGGTTCCGGCTGCAAAGCCAAGAAAACCGATCATCATCATGAGACGCGGGTCCATGCGATTGGACAGGAAACCCGCCAGGGGTGCCGTGAAGAACATGGCAAGACCGCTCACAAACAGTGCTTCGCCGATCATGAGTGCGTCGTATCCGCGTATACTGCTCAGATAGAGCGGATAAAGATAAGTGAGGCCGTAAAGGCCGACACCCATGACAAATGAAAACAGAGAGCCAAAGGCAAAGTTGACGTTCTTGAAAGCCCGCAAATCTACAATGGGCTCTTCGGCTGTGAAGGCGCGGTAGAAGAATATGATACCGCCGATTGTCATAATGCCGGTCATGATGAAAATGGCTTCATCCTGTAACCAGTCATTGCGGGGGCCTTCTTCGAGCACATATTCCATGGAACCAAGGAAGGCTGCCATGCCAGCGAGACCCCACCAGTCGAACTTGCTCAGCAGAGAGCTGTCGCCTTCATCGAAATCGATCAGGTTCCATGCAGCGATGGTGACGAGAATGCCGGGGCCGACATTGACCAGAAACAGCCAATGCCATGAAAAAGCGTGACTGAGATAGCCACCAACAGTGGGGCCAATTGTGGGCGCCAGTGTTGCGACGAGGCCGATCATCGGCGACACGATGGATCGCTTGGATGGTGGAAAGATTGTGAAAGCTGCCGCAAACACACTTGGGATCATGCCGCCGCCGATAAAACCCTGTATAGCGCGATAAACGATCATTTGATCGATGCTGGTCGCAGTGGCGCAGAGCATGGAGGCCAGCGTGAAGCCCGCGGCTGAAACCGTGAACAGAACCCGCGTGGACACAAGGCGTCCGAGAAAGCCAGAAAGCGGAATCATAATGACTTCGGCAATCAGATAAGATGTCTGAACCCACGAGATTTCATCGGAACTGGCACTGAGGCCAGCCTGAATTTCTGAAAGCGATGCCGACACAATCTGGATATCCAGAATGGCCATGAACATGCCGAACACCATCGCAAGAAAGGCAATGGCCTTCTTGGGATCGATCCGATCATCTGCCGGAGCTATTGGCCCCATGGTGGTGTTTGCAGCCATGAAGGCGCACTCCGAAATTCAACAAAGGAAGGTGGTGCGGACATGAAAGCCGCACCACCATATCGTCATCTCATAAGCGCAATCGCTTTTATTGCTTGGCCTTATCGTCTGGCGCAGTGCGTGTGTCGACATCCACCGTCACGCTGAGACCGGCGCGGATTTTGCCTGAATCGAGCGCATCCTGAGGAATTGTGATGCGAACTGGAACGCGCTGAACAATCTTGGTGAAGTTACCCGTCGCATTTTCAGGAGGCAGCAGCGAGAACACGGCGCCTGACGCCGGAGCAACGGATGCAACCTTGCCTTCAATGTAAGGACCATCGATCGCATCCACATAGATGCGTGCTGTTTCACCCGTTTTGATATGGCTGAGCTGCGTTTCCTTGAAATTGGCGTCGATATAGAGCGCGTTCACAGGAACAAGCGCCGCAATCTTCTGTCCGGGTGTTACAAGATCGCCCTTCTTACCGGAAAGATTACCGACAACACCATCAAAAGGCGCACGCAGAGTGGTGAAGCTGAGATCACGCGCAGCTTTATCGCGTGCAAGTTCCAGCGAGCGAATGGTGCTTTCCTGCTCTTTATATTGCGCATTCAGCACCTCAATATTGGCATTGGCTGAAGCGATCTGGGCGTTTGAACCCGCAAGCTTTGCCTTCGCCTGATCGAGCGAAGATTGTGCGTTGTCGAGTTCAGATTGCGCAGAGAAACGGGTATCGTGCAGCTTCTGGACGCGCACCATCGTGCTTTCGGCATTCTTCAAAACTGCCTGTGAAGCCTGCTCGTCGGCCTGGGCCTGTTGCAGGCTCGCTTTTGCGGCATCAATTTGGGCCGTGATCCGATTGAGCGTCTGCTTCTGCGTGTTGAGCTTGGCTTCAGCATCATCAAGTGCAATCTGATAATCGCCAGAATCAAGCTGGAAAATCACATCGCCAGCCTTGATGGCCTGATTGGCAACAACCGGAATGTTTTCTATATAGCCGGTCACTTTTGGTGCAATCGATGCAATGTCGCCCTGCACATAAGCGTCATCTGTCGAGACCATGAAACGGCCCACGGTCCACCAGTCATAACCGTACCAGAGGCCACCCGCCACAGCCGCAATGAGAATGCCGGGAAGCACAACGCGCTTACCGAAGCCTTTTTTATTGCCAGCGTCTGCCTTTTTCAGATCCTGCGTTGCTGCATGTGGCTCGGTGTGGGGCGATGACCGCTCACTGATCGGGTATGCATCTACCTTGCTCTGATCATCCAGAACGGAATGTTTCGGAAATGGGCGGATATCAGCCGTATCGACAGATTTGTGGGCGGACATGAGGCAAACTTTCTTTACAACCGCTTCAATGAACCGCTTGGTTCGATGTTGACTTAGAGCAATAAGTTTCCCATATCAAGAGTGATCGAACCGCTTGGTTCGAAAATAATGAAGAGATTGCACAATGAATCGTGAACGCTGCATAGAAAATGTTGATTATGTAGCTGTTGAGGAGCGCGAAGTGGGTCGGTTCACCGATGAACCTGATAGTGATGGCTCGCGCACACGTCTGGGTGCGGGACAGGATCCTATAAAGCGCATGCAGATCCTTGAAGGCGCGCAGAGTGTTTTTCTGCGCATGGGCTTTGATGCCGCCAGCATGAACGACATTACCCGCGAAGCCGGCGTTTCCAAGGGCACGATTTATGTTTATTTTAACTCCAAAGAAGACCTTTTTGTAGAGCTTTGCGAGCATTATCGGCAGACGCTGTTCAGTAAATTGGTGGAGACGCTTGATCGTGGATTTTCATCGCGTCAGGAACTTGTGGAATTCGGCATAGCCTTGGTAACACTTATTACCTCATCAACAGCAGTCCGCGCGCAGCGTATCATCATCGGCGTGAGTGAGCGCAAACCGGAACTTGCGGCGCGTTTTTATGAACGCGGCCCCAAGCGCAGCCTGATTGTCATGGCTGATTATATGGACCGGATGATCAAGGCAGGCGAGCTTGAGCCATTTGATGTCATGGAGAAAGCCTACCAGCTCACGGATTTGTTTTTGGCGGGTATGTATCGTCCGCGTCTTTTCGGTACTCTTTCAGAACCGCCATCGCCAGAATCAATCAGAAAAAACGTAGAATCAGCCGTTGATTTTTTCTTCAGAGCTTTTGGAAAAAACGCGCAAGGTGTTTAGAAATGAAACACCTACTTTATGGCTCGATCACAATTTGGTTATTTTTTGTAACAAATCTATTTTTTTGACCCGTTAACCACATTTCCCAACGCTTTTCATGCAAATGCATATTTGCAACGAAAAAATTGCGAGTTGATTTAAGACGTATTTTTTATCTGACTTATGGCGAATTGATGCACTTACAGTGTCGGTTCTCAGGAGAAGTGCTGAGCCTCAAATATGGGTTTTGAATATTTATATGCTAAGGAATATTAGCCAATGACTTTAGATTTGATTCACTTTCCAAACTTCAAAAAAACGTTTTTCGGTCTTTCTTTTCAAAGTGATGTGCTCTCCCTGCTGCAGCGTATTCGTGATGAGATAGGCTGCCGTCATATCATTCATACTTTCAGGGGGCGTATGGGTGATAACACAAAAGTCAGTGCTGATGATCTGACCGTTGTGATGACCGTTCCCGTAAGCTGGTCGACACGCTACTCCACGAAAAACTACTTCGTGATTGATCCGATTTTTCAGGAAGATGCACCGTATTTTCGCAATGATGCCAGCGGCATTGTCAGAAATTTGGCGGATGATGCGAAGGTATGCCCTGCGGTGATGGAGCTACAACAGGATGCCGAAAAGCACGGTCTTGGCAATCTTTTCATTGGAGTTTCAGCGCGCAATCAAAAGGGTGTAATGGGTTGCACGCTGTTTAGCTTTGAAGTGACGGATGAAGATCATGAACAATTCATCGCGCGTATGCGGCCGCGTCTGCTCAGCCTTTCGGGCATCATCCACAGTTCGCTTTGTGGCTGCAAAGACGCCAATTCCGCAAATGGACTGTTAACGCCCCGTGAGGTGGATTGCTTGCGCTGGGCGGCGAGCGGGAAAACGGACGGCGAGATTGCGGATATTCTCAGCATCGCCCGCTGGACGGTTGTCACCTATCTGCAGAATGCCAAGATCAAACTCAATTGCTCCAACAGGACATCTGCAGTTGCGACGGCACTCTCCCTGGGCATTATTGATATGCCTGAAGTTCAGCATCTATTCATGTGATGTAAACTGAGCGCACGCGAATAGAAAACGGCGGGGAATCCCCGCCGTTTTTGTTTTACGAATTCTATCTCGAGCAAAACCGCTTCGCAGTTTGTCTGGAAATGTTTTAGAGCGTGTCGCGCTTAATCATCCCCAATAGGCTCGCTCTATCTTCTTGCTCTTACGTATGTCACTCTCGGATCGGAGCGGGAATAGAGATCAGTTCGGTGAATTGAACTTCTTCGCGAAGGCAGTTCCCACTTTTCCGCGAGATGCTTTAGTGATTACCGCATTTTTCACACAGGCCGCGCAGCTCAAGCGTCGTCTTGCGGGATTTGAAGCCTGTCTGCACGCTCCATGCGCTGACGAGGTTTTCAATTGCTGAATCCGAGAATTCCGTGACCTGTCCACATTGCTCGCAAATGGCAAAAGCAATCAGACCATGTTCGTGGCATTGCGGATGCGCGCAGGCAACAAATGCATTGAGGCTCTCAAGTCGGTGCACCATCCCGTAATCAAGCAACTTTTCCAGCGCACGGTAAACCTGCAAGGGCGCGCGAAAACCGTCATCACGGAGTTGATCAAGGATCGTATAGGCGCTCAGCGGTCCTTCCGCCTTGGACAACACATCGAAAACGAGCGTCTGATTGCGGGTCAGGTCTTGGGATGCATGATGATGGGCATGGTTATGGTCGGTGTGATTGCTCATTGTCCTGCGGTCCGTTTCGGTGAAGCCTCTCTCCTATTTAATGGCAGGAGGCTTAAAATGAAAATAGCCAGTGTGGCAACGACGATCGATGGGCCGGAAGGCGTATCAAACTCAACCGAACCATAAAGCCCGCCGATTACGCCAAATGCGCCAATGAGGGATGCGATGATGGCCATTTGCTCCGGCGTTGTGGCAAATTTGCGGGCGGTTGCGGCAGGAATGATCAACAGTGATGTGATCAGCAATATACCGACGATCTTCATCGAGATGGCGATAACGATTGCCAGCAGAAGCATGAAAATGACCCGCGATAAGGCGGGGTTCAATCCTTCTGCACGTGCAATATCTTCGCTGACTGTTGCGGCAAGCAATGGGCGCCACAACCATGCAAGCAAGGCGAGTACCAGAATTCCGCCGCCATAAATAAACGCAATGTCGAGACGTGAAACCGCAAGCAGATCACCAAAGAGGAAAGACAAAAGATCAACGCGCACCCATGTCATGAAGGCGACGATAACCAGACCCAATGACAATGTTGCATGTGATAGAATGCCCAGCAGCGAATCCGCTGAAAGCGAGTGCTTTTTCTGAAGCAGCAGCATAATGGCTGAAATCGCAACGGCCACCGCAAAGACACCGATCATGAGATTGATGTCCAGAATCAGAGCTAATGCGACGCCCAAAAGTGCTGAGTGCGCCATTGTATCACCGAAATAGGCCATACGCCGCCACACAATGAAACAGCCCAGCGGGCCTGTGGTGAGCGCAAGCCCAACACCGGCAATGACCGCGCGGGTGAAAAAATCGTCAAGCATGGGGCGTGTCTCCCTCATGGTGGTGATGATGCTCACCCTCGTGATGATGACCGTCTTCTGTGTGGCAATGATCTGTCACCGTGCCATCCGCATGCATGACGCGGCCGTCAGGCAGGTGCGTATGATCATGGTGATGCTCATAGACAGCCAGGGGGCCAACGGCTCGGCTTCCGAACAGGCGCACATATTCCGGGCTTGAGGCCACATCACGCGGTGAACCGCTGCAGCAGACATGACCATTGAGGCAAATAACACGATCCGTTGCAGCCATCACCAGATGCAGATCATGGGAAATTAGCAGCACGCCGCAGCCGATATCATCGCGCAATTTGGCAATAAGTTCGTAAAGGGCGGCCTCACCGGAAAAATCCACGCCCTGCACCGGCTCATCAAGCACCATGATGTCGGGCTTGCGCGCAAGCGCGCGCGCCATCAATGCACGCTGAAACTCACCACCTGAAAGATTGGTAATCTCTGCCTTTATAAGATGTGTGATCCCGACAGCGTCGAGTGCGCGCAGAATGTCATCTTTGGACAGCGGTCCCGTCAGCGTCATCAGACGCTCGACGGAAAGCGGCATGGTCCGGTCGATGCTGATCTTTTGCGGCACATAACCGATGCGCAGGCCTTTGATATGGCGAATGTTGCCTTCATCGGCCTTGAGAATATGCAGCGCCATCTTGGCCGTTGTGCTCTTCCCCGCACCGTTGGGGCCAATAAGGGTGACGATTTCGCCGCGATGAATGCTCAGATCAACATTGCGTACAAGCCAACGACCGTCGCGATAAACGCCGGCATTTTTTAATTCTATCAGCGGTTCCCGCTTCGAATGCGCGGGGAGGGCGGTCTTATGAGCCATATAAAATGAGCTTTCGCTGCCTTTTTGAGAGCGTCTTCGCGTTATTAACCCGCAGCAGCCCCGAAATCCTTATTTCAACATGTGTGAAACATATGCCGATTCGGGTTCGTTTGCGTCTCGTGGTTTTGCGCTGTGAACAATTCTCCAAAAAGAGGTTGTGTCTTCTTATTACAGACGTTATAGCATAACGCAAATGATGTAATAAAATAACATATCACTCCCACATATTGTTAACGCCAATCTGACATTCAAGAGAGCTCTATGAAACACTTCCGATCCCTGTTGTTGGCATCCGCCTTTATGGCTGTTTTTGGTAATGCCGCTTCTGCTGCCGAGCGAACTGGCATTGTGGTTTCAATCAAACCGTTGCATTCGCTGGTTGCTGCCGTCATGCAGGGCGTCGGCGAGCCGACATTGATCGTGCAGGGGGCGGGATCAGAACACGCCTATAGCCTCAAGCCTTCAGATGCAAAGGCGATCGAAAATGCCAAGGTCATTTTCTGGGCCGGTCCTTCTATGGAAACATTTCTCGACAAATCGATCGACACACTGGGCGATGGTGCCAAAGTGGTGGCGCTTGGTGATGCGGACGGTCTGACCAAACTTAAATTCCGCGAAGGTGGGCCATTCGAGGCGCATGATCACGGGCATGAAGGTCACAGCCATGATCACGACGCGCACGATCATAGCGCCGAGGCCGGTTCTCATGATGGTCATGATCACGCAAATGAAGCGGCTGAAAAGGCGCATGAACATGAGCATGAGCATGGTGCTTACGATCTGCATTTTTGGCTGGATCCACAAAATGGCAAGGTTCTGGTTGGTGACATTGCAAAGGTTTTGAGCGAAAATGATCCAGACCATGCGGTGCAATATGAAAAGAATGCTGCCGATTATGCTGAAAAGCTCGATGCGCTGACCAAAGATATCGACAACGAACTGCAGCCGGTAAAAGATAAGCCTTTCATCGTTTTCCACGATGCTTACCAGTATTTTGAAAACCGTTTTGGTGTGAAGGCTGTCGGTTCAATCACGGTTAGCCCGGAAAAAGCGCCCGGTGCTGCGCGCATCAAGGACATTCACGAAAAGATCAAGTCACTTGGCGCTGTATGCGTTTTCTCTGAGCCACAGTTTGAGCCGAAGCTAGTGAACACAGTTATCGACGGAACGGACGCAAAAACCGGTGTACTCGATCCGCTCGGAGCTGAATTGAAGAATGGCCCGGACCTTTATCCGCAACTCATCCGTAATCTCGCAGATTCTTTGAAGGGCTGTTTGTCGAGATAAAGCACATCCCGAAAAGTGGGCACCGGTTTTCGGGCTAAGATGTGTGCTAAAATGAAAAGACAGAGCATTTCTGACGATTAAATTTAATCCAGAAATGCTCTCTTTGTTTGGTTACGCATTATCCGGCGCAAAATCGCAGCGCGCTTTTGCCGGAAAAGCTCTAACAGTCCGGCACGCAAGCTTTTAAAAACCTATCAGATCATAAACGACGGCGCTCAGTTGAGGTGTTTAAGGATTGTCAGGTGGCTTTGCCGCCTCTTTTTTGCCTCACAAATGTAATGATATAACATTAACAATCAGTACCGTCTAAATTGGCCAGCAAAGGAGTTGCCATGAAAAGGCTTCCAGTTACCGTTCTTTCAGGCTTCCTCGGAGCGGGGAAAACCACGCTTCTTAATCACGTCCTTAACAATCGCGAGAACCGCCGCGTGGCCGTCATCGTCAATGATATGAGTGAGATTAATATTGATGCCGCTCTGGTGCGCGAGGGCGGGGCCGATCTATCGCGCACGGAAGAACAGCTTGTCGAGATGACCAATGGCTGCATCTGCTGCACGTTGCGTGACGATCTCCTGAAAGAAGTAGCACAATTGGCTTCGCAGGATCGGTTTGATTACCTGCTGATTGAATCAACCGGCATATCCGAACCTTTGCCAGTCGCCGCAACGTTCGAATTTCGCGATGAAAAGGGCGAAAGCCTGTCCGATCTGGCGCGCCTTGATACGATGGTCACAGTTGTTGATGCTGCCAATCTGTTGAAGGACTATTCTTCCAACGATTTTTTGCGTGATCGTGGTGAGTCGCTGGGCGATGAAGATGAGCGCACGCTGGTCGATCTTCTGGTCGAACAGATTGAGTTTGCGGATGTTGTGGTGCTTAACAAGATTTCGACTGCGACAGCGCAAGAGCGCGATCTGGCGCGCAAGGTCATCCGGTCACTCAATCCTGATGCCCGCATTGAAGAAGTGGACTTCGGAAAAATCCCGCTCGATTCCATACTTGATACGCGGTTGTTTGACTTCAATCGCGCCCACGAGCATCCGCTTTGGTATAAAGAACTTCATGGTTTCCATGAACATGTGCCGGAGACGGAGGAATATGGTGTTCAGTCCTTTGTCTATCGTGCGCGCCGTCCGTTCGATCCGGCCCGTTTTCAGGCCTTTATCGATCAAAGCTGGCCGGGCGTTGTTCGCGCCAAGGGCTTTTTCTGGTTGGCAACACGTCCCGATTATGTGGGCGAACTCAGCCAGGCTGGTGCTTTGGTTCGCACCAATAAGCGTGGGCGTTGGTGGTCTGCCGTTCCGCGCAGCTATTGGCCTGCAGAGCCAGAATGGCATCAGGCAATGAAGCCCTATCTGGATGCTGAATGGGGAGATCGCCGACAGGAAATTGTGTTTATCGGCGTCGATCCGATGAACAAGGCTGCCATGATTGCCGAACTTGATGGTTGTCTGGTGCCGGAAGAGGTGTTCAAGCCGGAAAGCTGGCAGCGTCTCAGCGATCCGTTTCCAAGCTGGTCCGCTGCCGCTTAACGCCAGTTCATTCAGCCGACAGCGCGGCCATTTCAGAAGCCCGGCTGTCGGCAAGCGTGCGGTGATCAAGCACATTGGCGATTGCTTCGCGCACGTCCAGCATCATGTGCCGCACTTCACAATCGGTCTCATCGCAGTCATCGCAAGGCTGATAATCGGTCTTGCTGGCACAGGCGATGGGCGCAAGCGCGCCATCAAGTGCGCGGATGATGTTGCCGATATGTATTTCATTGGCCGGGCGGGCGAGGCAAAATCCGCCGCCTTTGCCTTTGCGGCTTAATACAAAGCCCGCATTGCGCAATTCAGTGAAAATATTATCCAGAAATTTGCGCGGAATATGATGCTTCTCGGCGATTTCGCTCGCTGAAACCAATTGTCCGTCCGTTACACCGGCAAGATGCACCATGGCTTTCAGGCCGTATTTGCCTTTTTTGGTTAGCATGGCACCCCTGTTGCACTGTCTTAAGAACCAGCCGATCACGCATGTGAGTGAATATATAAGAATTAGGGGGTTATGTCGGCCCGGGCAAGTTACCTTCACGTCGCACGTGTCAGACGCTTGAGCCCTTCATGGCGAGAGCAAGTGCACCTTGCAGACTGTCGCCACGGGGCTCTGCATAAAATTCTCTATAAGGAAAGAATGGCAGCGCTATATATGATGCCGCAAGTCCACCTGTTATGCTGAAACGTTTGTGCTCTTTAATTGCCATTTTTTCCAATCCTGTGCGGATCATGTTGCAGGCGTGGGTGAGGAGAGTGATCGCCAGCGGGTCGCGTTTCGCCGCAAAATCAAAAAGCAATGGTGCAAGGCTCGCATAGTCGGAAGCATTGGCTGTGCGCGAAAATGTGGTGATGTTGCGCGGATCGCCCTCGAATTTCTCCAAAACGGCCTGTGAGAGATCGGTCGAATCTTCGAAACCGTCACTCGAAAGCAAGGTATATTCCAGTAGATCCCGACCGAGACGCGCTCCGCCCGCATGATCGCTGAGCATAAAACCGCGCCCCCCGATGATTTGAATCACATCGTCGATACGCTGGACAAAGGCCGAGCCGGTTCCCAATATGACAATTGCGCCATCACCGTCACCCATCGCGCCTTCTAATGCGGTGAGCGCATCGGAAACAATTTTGCTCGTTGCAAATGGCAGACGCTTATAAAGAGTGGCATGACTGGATAGCGCGTTGGCTCCGGCCAGTCCAAGCACGGCATTGGCTGACTTATATATAGAAGCCGATAAACCGGCATTTTCGCGCGCGCGTTCGGTTGCTTCATAGATATGGAGAATGGTGTTATCCGCATCCGCGCCAATATTAGCAGGTCCAGATGCTCCCCTGCCAAGCACGTTGCCTGCCGCATCGGCAAGGATTGCACGGCACCCGCTGCCGCCGCCGTCGATCCCAAAGTGATATTTCATCGTCATATTTGTCATTTCATTGTCGCAAAATTGGAATCAGCGCTTTCGAATGGTTGAAATTCTGTTAAAATCCACCATATTGCCTGTGGAAAGAAAAGTTATCCTTTTTGCGGATTATACGTTGACAGTTTTGTTGAGTGGGGTCTATATGGCGCCACAACGAGGGCGGCGACGCTGCTAGCGGCAGACTGGTTCGTCCCTTGAGTTGGCAGATTGAGTTTGACAGCGAT
>NZ_JBDJNE010000015.1:0-87145 GCF_039674265.1 Brucella sp. TWI559 | reverse complement strand
AGCTGATAGTCCTGCAACAAAACAGGGCCGCGCTCACCCGCAGTCAGGGAATTCTGGTTATCCGGGATCGGTGCACCAGCACTTGTCGTCATAATCGGACGGTCTGCCATGTTAATCCTCAATTTCTTAATAACTTATATAAAATTTATAGTATAGTAATAGGGATATCTATTATAATAGACATGCGTTAATTAAATATCGATTGTGTCAATATCTGGAACTTCATACTTTTATCATTCATTTACTGAATAAAAATACCAAGAGCATGTTGCGATCTGCAAACCGCAACGCGCTTAAAACGGATAGAGCATTACCGCCGATCCCGCATAATCTTGAAGAACTCAGCATTCACTCCATAATGAGTGAAGTGATCTTCGCACTGAATGGATTAATCAGATTGCTTAGATTGAATGAAGATCAATATGGTTTGGTCTGAAATCCCCCGGCAAAGCACGAGAGATTGATAACGTTGCATCATCAGCCCTCATACGCTGATTAATCGGGGTGATGCTCAAATATTACAATAGCCTTGATTGATCGCATAAAATAATGCGTCTTCGCAGGCGTTGATTTTTTGTGAGTCTTGAGTCGATCATGTCGAAGTTTGATACGTCTGCCCTAGAAGCCTTTGTTCGTCACATTCCTCAAAACTACAAAGGTCCGGGCGGCGTTATCGCCGTTGTGAAGGACGGCGAGGTCGTGTTGCAGCACGCCTGGGGTTTTGCCGATCTTCGCACCCGCAAGCCGATGACGCTCGATACGCGGATGCCGATCTGTTCGGTCAGCAAACAGTTTACCTGTGCTGTGATGCTTGATGCGGTGGGCGAGCCTGAGTTGCTCGATGATGCGCTTGCAGCCTACCTCAACAAGTTCGAAGAGGAGCGCCCCGCCGTTCGCGATCTCTGCAACAACCAGTCCGGCCTGCGCGATTATTGGGCACTAACTGTCCTGTGCGGTGCCGATCCGGAAGGTGTGTTTTTGCCAGAGCAGGCGCAAAGCCTGTTGCGCCGCCTGAAGACCACACATTTTGAACCGGGTTCGCATTACTCTTATTGCAACGGCAATTTCCGCATTCTGGCGGACCTGATCGAAGCGCATACCGGGCGTACGCTGGTTGATCTTCTGTCCGAGCGGATTTTCAAGCCTGCAGGAATGAAGCGTGCCGCGCTTATTCCCGACACGGCACTGTTTGACGAATGTACGGGTTATGAAGGTGACACGGTTCGGGGCTTTTTACCTGCCACCAATCGCATTCACTGGATGGGCGATGCAGGCATTTGCGCATCGCTTAATGATATGATTGCCTGGGAGCAGTTTATCGATGCAACGCGCGATGATGAACAGGGCCTCTATCGCCGGCTGAGTGGCCCGCAAACGTTTAAAGACGGTGCTGCGGCACCCTATGGCTTTGGCCTCAATTTTCACGAAACGGGCGGTAAGCGTCTGACAGGTCATGGTGGTGCATTGCGCGGCTGGCGCTGCCAGCGCTGGCATTGTGCGGAGGAACGTCTCTCGACAATCGCCATGTTCAATTTTGAAGGCGGGGCCTCCGAGGTTGCCTTCAAACTGATGAATATTGCTTTGGGCGTATCGTCATCCGATGTGGTGCGCGTCGAAGCCGATGCTGCATGGTTTGGTTCGTGGCTCGATGAGAAGACAGGGCTTGTTCTCAGTCTTGAAGATTCTGGTCATGGCCGCATGAAGGCGCGTTTTGGCACCAGCCCGGAAATTATGGATGTGGTGAGCGCAAATGAGGCGCGTTCAGCTATGACCACGATTCAGCGCGAAGACGATGTGATTGAACTTTCCCGCGAAAGTGAAAACCTTTCGCTGATCATGAACCGTGTCAAAGGCGAAGCGAGACAGGATATCATCGGGCACTATCACAGCGATGAGCTTGATGCTGATCTGCTGCTGATTTCCGAAGGCGGCGCAATCTATGGCGCTTTTGAAGGCTTCCTTGACAAGAGCGACATGTATCCGCTTTATAGTGTCGGGGCTGATGTCTGGCTGATGCCTGTTCAGCGCTCGATGGATGCACCGTCGCCCGGCGAGTGGAAGCTTGTTTTCCGCCGCGATGACAAGGGTGAGATAACAGATTTGAGTATCGGCTGCTGGCTTGCACGTGACGTTGAATACAGGAGAGTTGAGCCATGAGTGAATTGCAGCGCAGATTGCACGCATGTTCATGGCACTGCCGTGTAAAACCTGTTCCATAGTGTATCCTTCCATACGCAGGAAAAGATCGCACCATCAAACTCTAGGACCAAATACCTTGCCCGGAGTGAACAATACTCCGGGCTTTTTTACACCCGCTTTGCGGGCAATCGCATACTCGTATAGGTGAAAACCAGCGAGAGGACATAGATACCCGCAAAGACAAAGTTAAGCCCGGCAATCCAGTCATTGTTATCGCCATAATGAAGCAGCAGCAGCCAGACAAACAGCGCTTTGGCCGCCGTCATCAGCACCATGCTCAATGTGCGCAAACCAGTCTGGCCACGTGCATAGAGAATTTCTGTCTGATATTCGATCAAATTGCGGAAGCCCGGCACCAGCAGCACCAGCGGCAAAAGTCCAACAATCGGCGCAACGCTTGCACCAAGCGCTGTCGGAAAAAATTGCAGAAAGATCACCATGGCGCCAAGACCTGCAACCGAAACCACAAAGACCGCAAATTCCAGCCCTATCTTGATGCGCAGTGAAGCCAGCATATCCGGGCTCCGCATGAGCTTTTGCACCAGCATCATATTAAATGAGCGGATCGGCAGTGCTGTAAGATCCACCAGACGCATGATAATCGCATAGACACCGGCCGTCGTTGGACCGCCGATGCTCAGAACCAGCAGCTTATCGAGTTCGCTCTGGATGTAAAACAGCAGTTCCGCCCCCATCACGGCAATTGAATCGGAAACACGCCGTATATATAGCCGTGGCTCGAAACGCAGTTTCACCCTTGGGTAAAAGCGCAATGCAAAGATCAAGCCGACAGCATTTGCCCCTGCATACCACCACGCCCAATGCACAACATCATGCTTGGTGGCGAAGAACATGAACAAAACAGCGGCAATAGCACGCATGGTTGTACCAAAAATCACCAGAAGCGCTGAAATACCAAAGCGCCGCAAACCGTTATTGACGATGATGATCATTTCAATCGAACGCCACAACAGCGCCTCGGCGACCACCACAACGGCAAAAGGCAGGAATGATATATCCCGGCCAAAGAAGATGAAATAAACGAGCCAGGAACAGAGCGCGAAAAGCGGCAAAGAAAGCACAAGCGCTGCAAGATAACCTGCGGTATAGGTTCCAAGCAGCAGCGGTTTGACCGTCGAGATACGATAAAGCGGAGAGCTAAAACCAAGCGAAACAAGGCGTGAAAGAACCACACCCGTGCCGGATGCCGTGGCAAAAATGCCAAAATCTCCGGTGGGCAGTGTATTTGCCAGCGCTACAAAATAGAGCAGTGAAACGACCAGACGCCCGGCAGAGCCGGAAAAAAGCGAGAAATAATCCCGCACCATTGCACTGCGGCTACCCAATAATTTCTGGAGTGCTTTCGCGATCACTCAAGGCCTCGTGCTTTATCTTGTCTCATGCTTTAAAGCCGTCTCACCGGCCATGAGATCGAGCTTAGCAAAAAAGACTTAATTAAAACCCACTACGCCTTATCATTGATCCGTGCGTTAACCATTTCTTCTCCATAAAAAAACTATAATCAGCAGAAGACTAATTCATTTCGGGGTACGGACATCTTTGACGATGAGCGGTGAGGACAAACGCAATAAGGGAAGAGAAGAGAAACCTCTTCTTGCATTTTCTGACGCGCCTGAGGCAAGCCGCGAAGAATCCGACACGTCCAAACGTGAAAAGCAAACGATTACCCCGCCTTGGACGCCGCCTGCGACGCCTGAAGAACGCGCTGAACTGTTCCGCAACCAGCAGGAAAAGAAAGCAACGGAAGAACAAGAGGTTTCCGAGCTGCGCGCCCGCATGGCCTCTATCAAAGCCGAGCTTGAACGCAAGATTGCTGAGCGCGAAAATGGCCTGAAAGATCAGGCTATTGAAAAAGCCAAACCGGAGCCGAATCCTATCGCGACAATCGCAACACAAGCCATCCAACATGAAGTGCGGGATACGGAATGGAAGCCACTGGTTGATCCGCGTGTCGCAATTGAAATCGTCAAAGGGTCTCGTCGATTGCTTCTGGCAACGACCCTGCTCGGTGGCCTTGTAGCAACGCTTTATGCACTGACAATTCCGCAGATGTTCGTGGCCACGACCGATCTTCTGGTCGATCCGCGCAATGTGCGCTCCGTCGGCACTGAGTTAACACCCGGCCAGCTGCCAACGGATGCCTCTTTGGCTATTGCAGAAAGCCAAGCACGGCTGCTTGATTCAAGCAGTGTATTGCTCAAAGTCATTGACCAAGCCAATCTGACGAAAGACCCCGAATTTAACGGAACCTTTGTCCCCACTGGCGTTGCAGGCTTTTTTGCCCAGCTTAAAAGTGTGATCAGCCCCCAGACCCAAAGTGACGGTCAGGCTCTTGAAACGCGTGTTCTCTATAACCTTTATGACAGTGTAACCATCGGTCGCGACCCCAAGACCTTTATCTATTCTGTCTCAGTCAAAACCCGCAGTTCGGAAAAGTCGGCTGAAATCGCCAATCTTATCGGATCCGTTTTCCAGAAAGAACTTGATTCACTGCAGTCGGATGTGGCGCGCCGCAATGCGGACGAGCTTTCCAAGCGCCTTGCCGATATGCGCAGCAGCGTCGAAACGGCAGAAAAAGCGGCAGCAGATTTTCGTGCCTCGCGTGATCTTGTTGATGTCGATGGCAAACTGATCAGCGACAACGATCTGACACGTCTTAACGATCAGCTGACAAACCAGCGCGCTGAAAGCATGCGGCTTCAAGCGCGGATTCAAGTGCTCAACGATGTCAATACAGGCAGCGTCATTTCCGGCACCTTGCCGGAAGATTTACGTTCCAACACATTGACGGCACTACGCGCGCAATATGCGCTTGCGAGCCAGAACGCCAATGGTGCGTCCACCCAGCTTGGTCCGCGTCATCCGCAATTCATTCAGCTTCAGTCGCAAAAGCAGACTGTACTCAATGATATTGATGCCGAATTGCGTCGCATTCGTGCTTCATTGCAGGTCGAAGTCGCGCGGTCGCTGCAACAGGAAAAAGACCTGAACGCACGTCTTGCACAGCTCAAGTCTCAACAGGCCAACAGCAACAATGACCGCGTGAAACTGCGCGAGCTGGAGCGTGAAGCAACAACTTTACGTTCGGTCTATGAAGCATTCCTTCTGCGCTCGCGCGAAACAAGCGAACAGGAAGGCATCACGACGACCAATGTTCGCGTGATTTCTGAAGCACGTCCGCCGCTCGACCCGGCAGGATCGTCGCGCAAGCTGATCGTCATTGCCGGACTGATTGCAGGCTTTATGCTCGGCCTGGCGATAACAGCCGTCCGCAATTTCGGACGGCTGGTACGTCTATCCTAAGAGGTTTCAGGAAATACGCGAAACTTTGCGGCCGCTGGCACGTAAAATTCCCTGCGCACTATCCAGATGACCCGCTTTCAATTCAAGCGCCAGAAACCGACGCTTTTCATAGGGGCCGGGCATCGCAAGATCGCCGGTCTTTTCAGCCGTAAAGCCGAAACGCCCGTAATATTCGGGATCACCAACCAGCAGGATGGCACCATGGCCCATGCGCTTTGCCTGAGCGATTGCGTGCTGCATCAGGGCCGAACCGATACCGCAACCGGCAGCCAATGGGTCCACCGCAAGCGGACCGAGCAAGAGTGCGGAAACCGGAAAGCCAAATGCGTCGAGACCGGCATGAACGTTCCACAGCCGGACGGTGCCCACAAGCAGACCATCGGCAGCCATTGCCGAAAAAGCCAGACCTTCCGCTGGAAGACGCCCACGACGCAGTTTTTCCGACGACTTTCTACGGCGGCCCTCACCCATGGCGCGATCAAGCAACGCTTCGCGCGCAATGACATGCGCAATTGCTTCGCCCACAATGGTGAAAGCAGGTGCAAAAACCGGCAACAGGCCGGTTACAACATTTTCCTGAATTTCCAGATTAGCATTCATGACATCTCACCCCAATACGGGCAGCAACACATCCCGCCCAGCGCATTGCAGCGCCGGGCAGATGAAGAGAACCTTTCAGTTGTCTGAAAGATTAGATGACGTAGGATCGGAGCGGTTCGAAGCCGTTGAATGCCACCGACGAATAGGTGGTGGTATAAGCACCTGTGCCTTCGATGAGAATTTCATCACCGATGGTCAGCGACACTGGCAACGGATATGGCGTCTTTTCATACATGACATCCGCGCTGTCGCAGGTTGGGCCAGCCAGTACACAAGGCTCGGTTTCACCGCCATCGCGTGGGGTCACAATCTGATAGCGGATCGCCTCGTCCATGGTTTCGGCCAGACCGCCGAATTTGCCGATGTCGAGATAAACCCAACGCACATTGTCATTGTCCGACTTGCGCGAAACCAGAACCACTTCTGTCTTGATCACGCCTGCATTGCCAACCATGCCGCGGCCCGGTTCAATGATGGTTTCCGGAATGCGGTTGCCGAAATGCTTTGAAAGCGCATCGAAGATCGCCATGCCGTAGGCCTGAGCGGTCGGCACGTCCTTGAGGTAACGGGTTGGGAAACCGCCACCCATATTCACCATGCGCAGCACAATGCCTTCGTCAGCCAGCGTGCGGAACACCGATGCAGCATCGCCAAGCGCGCGATCCCATGCACTCAGATCCGTCTGCTGCGAGCCGACATGGAACGATACACCATAGGAATCGAGACCGAGCGACTTTGCATGACGCAGCACGTCGATAGCCATGGCAGGCACGCAACCGAACTTGCGTGACAGCGGCCATTCAGCGCCTTCACCATCCGTAAGCACGCGGCAGAACACGCGACTGCCGGGAGCAGCACGTGCAACCTTTTCGACTTCTTCAACACAATCAACGGCAAAGAGGCGGATGCCCAGTTCGAAAGCGCGCGCAACATCGCGCTCCTTCTTGATGGTGTTGCCATAAGAGATGCGGTTTGGGGTGCTGCCTGCTTCCAGTGCCATTTCGATTTCGGCAATCGATGCCGTATCGAAGCACGAGCCAAGCGATGCAAGAAGACTCAGCACTTCCGGCGCAGGATTTGCCTTCACAGCATAGAAAATGCGCGAGTAAGGCAATGCCTTTTCAAAATTCTGATAGTTTTCGCGCACGACGTCGGTGTCAACGACGAGGCAAGGGCCATCCGGGCGGCGGGTGTTGAGGAAGTCGATAATACGCTGTGTAGCCATGGTCGTTCTCCCGCACGGCTTATTCTGATGCCGCATTCTAAGGGACAAAGTATGCATAAGCGAATTCGCGGTGAGGCCAGCCTTTGGAGATGCTGAGGTCACGCGAAAACTCATGCGGCGGTGGAACAACGCTAAACCCGCGTTACTCCGCTTTGTCTGCCTTGGATTGGAATTGGAGAACCGCATCCGCACTTCTGGCAATGAAGGTGTGCCTCTTCAGTAATTCCGGCTTTTGGA
Organism: Brucella sp. TWI559; assembly: GCF_039674265.1. Classification (NCBI taxonomy): domain Bacteria; kingdom Pseudomonadati; phylum Pseudomonadota; class Alphaproteobacteria; order Hyphomicrobiales; family Brucellaceae; genus Brucella; species Brucella sp. TWI559. The sequence continues at coordinate 79,560 of NZ_JBDJNE010000015.1, read as the reverse complement.
CAGCCGAAAGACACTAGAAAGGCCCGCACCGTCGTTGCTTCAAGATGTCCTCGATCTGGCGGTTGGCCTACAGATCGACTGGAGCGGTTAGGTCCAGGTACCGTACCGAATTCCTCACCATTCGAGGATCGGCGGACACCCACAGGCACGTGCGACTTTGGGCAAGGGCGATATAATCGCAATGATGTGTCCATTCAATGACAAATCTTTGTCGCGGCAAAATTATTTTTACGGCGGGTAATCCACCCGCTGCGCTTGCCATTGTTCAATAATAGTGAAACATTCTACCGCAAAGCTTAAGCTTTAATTGACTATATCCCCGGAATCTCGTCGCTGGTTGTGAACAATGACGCCTTTCGATCCGCTTAACGCGATCATCGCAAAGCCCGAAAAGCCCCTGCCCTCAGCGGAAGGCGGACGGCCTAAAGGTGAGCGTGTGGCTGTAAAAAGCATTTCTGACGTGGCCGGAATGCCAAATGGGCGCAGAAATCGGCAAATTTTGACCGAATCAGTTGCCCGCCAAAGCAGCGACAGCACGCGTTTCACACAACAATTGGAAACAATCATTGGCGACAATGCGGCGCGCACCTTGCCAACCGTACCGGATGCTGATTGCACTCTATCGACACATTCTTGAAAAACAGGACCAGGCCATGGATACCCTTACACGTATGCGCGCATTCATCGACGTGGTCGAAGCAGAGGGCTTTTCGGCTGCTGCGCGAAAGATCGGACGATCCAAGGCGCTGCTTTCCAAATATGTGCGTGAGCTGGAAGACGAGCTCGGCGCACGACTTTTAAACCGCACAACACGCCAGTTCTCGCTGACAGAAGCAGGCCATACCTATTACCACCGTGCGGTTGAGATCATTCGCGAGATTGATGCGTTGCAGGATGCCGTCAGCGAAACAAGCTCGGATGCGCGCGGTCGCATCAAGCTTTCAGCGCCGCGCACCTTTGCCGATGCGGTGATCGGGCAATCGCTGATCGATTTCTGTCTGGCCCATCCGGAAATCGTGCTCGACGTGCGGCTGGATGATCGTTTCGTTGATATGGTGGAAGAAGGTTTTGACCTCGCAATCCGCATTACGCGCCTGCAAGACTCTTCTCTCATCGCCAAAAGGCTTTCGCCTTTCCATTCCGTGCTTTGTGGTGCGCCATCCCTGATCGAACGCGTTGGTAAGCCGGAACGCCCGGAAGATCTGGCTGACAAGCCTTGTATCATTGATACCAATGCGCGCTCACGCAACAACTGGCATTTCCGCAATACTGACGGCTCAATGATGACGGTAACGGTCAATGGCCCGATTGAAATCAACAGCCCGGTTGCAACCAAAACTGCCGCACTTGCAGGACTTGGTTTTTGCTCGCTTCCGGCCTTTATTGCAGAAGAAGAAATCGAGCGGGGTCGCCTCATTCCTTGTCTTGAGGAGTTTATCGTCAAGGACGGCGGTATTTATGCCGTCTATCCGCATCGCCGCTACCTCCCGGCCAAAATCCGCGCGCTTGTGGACTTCCTGACCCAATGGTTCAAGGATCGTGAAGCCCGTGCATAGAAAAGGCTGCACTCGTCCCACTTTTGCCGCCTTCACGACTATGCGTTAGAGACGAATTCACGGAACCCCTATATGCACGATTTGCGCTCATGGCTGAAACGCCCGATTGTCCTTGCCGTAACACTGACCACAGTGTTGACGCCCATGGCTGCGAAAGCGCATCCGCATGTCTTTGCCGATGCAAGGCTGGAGCTGACGATTGCGCCGGACGGCACGGTGGAAAAGCTCGCGCATATTTGGCGTTTCGATGATGTGTTTTCATCAACTGTTTTGATGGAGTTTGACAAGAACGGTGATTTGCAGCTTGACAGAAATGAGCTGATTGACCTTGGTCATGTGATCAACGGCTCTATCGCCGAATACAAATATTTTCAGACTGTGCTTGCGGACGGAAAAGATGTCAAAATGGCGCGCCCCACCGACTTGGCCGCAGACTTCTCCGACAATCATCTGCTGATCGTTTTTACCAGCAAACCAGAAAAGCCACTGAAGCTTGAACCCGGACACACGGTCAGCTTCGGTGTGTATGATCCGACCTTTTATACGGCCATCGACTATGTGAGTGACAAGGAACTTGTCGTCAAAGGTCTGCCTGCGGGCTGCAAATCCAAGGTGGTGCGCCCTGACCCCGATGAAGCCCTTGCGCAAAATCAGGGCACACTGACAGACGCCTTTTTCAATGATCCGGCTGGCACAGATATGTCAAAGATTTTCGCCACCCGCCTTGAGATACACTGCGAGAAAAAGGGATAAACAGCCTTATGAAGAATTCGGTCCGTTTCATTCTCACAGCCTGCCTTATGATGATCGCCGCCAACGCTCTGGCACAATCATCATTGGGCATCGGTGCCAATGAAGTCGCCATGAAACCGACCGGACCTTTTGCGCATATCATTTTATGGATGAATGAACAGCAGCGCAGCTTCTATCTCGCCATGACCACCGCGCTCAAAGCCATGCGTGAAGACCCATGGCAGGCATCGGTGCTGATCGGCCTTTCCTTCATTTATGGTATTTTCCATGCCGCCGGCCCCGGCCACGGCAAGGCGGTGATTTCATCTTACATGATCGCCAATGAAACGGCGCTGCGCCGCGGTATCATGCTGTCTTTCGTCTCGTCGATGTTACAGGCCATCGTTGCGATTATTGTGGTGGGACTTGCATGGCTTTTGCTGCGCGGCACCGGAATTTCGATGAACCAGACGGCGCGCTATATGGAAATAGCGAGCTTTGCACTGGTGCTGTTCTTTGGCCTCTGGCTTCTGATCCGCAAGCTGCCGCTTCTGTTTCGGAAACGCGACAGCGCCGAACCATCTCCGACAAGCACTCTTTTTGCGGCATCGCCTCAGACTGCAATGGCCAGTGGTCCTGCATGGCAGGGCAGCGTTTCGCAAAGCACACGCGCAGCAGCCACAAGCAGCACCGTCAAGCTGAATTACAAACCCGCCAATGCCGCGGCGGATCACGTCTTTATCGGCGAAGGCGATATCTGCGCAGACTGCGGCAGTGCCCATATTGCCGATCCATCAGCCCTAGAAGGCGAATTTAACTGGAAAACGGCATGGTCCGCCATTCTGTCCGTCGGTCTGCGCCCCTGCTCGGGTGCACTGATCGTGCTCACATTCTCGCTTTTGAATGGCATTTTGCTTGGTGGCTTGCTCTCAACCTTCGCAATGGCCTTTGGCACATTTATAACGGTTGCAGCACTCGCAACCCTTGCCGTCACCGCCAAAAATACAGCCCTGCGCATTGCGGGACACAATGCGGCTTCCGGCAGGCTGAAAGCTGGAATTGAAGTTGCGGCAGCACTGTTTATCGCCTTGACCGGCGCATTGCTGCTTAGTGCTGCTTTGAGCTATTAATTTTCTTCTGATAGCGCGCGCGCAACCAGAATATCGCGAAAAAGCTCAACACGAAGACGATCGGAAAGATGACGGCGGCAATCTGCGAACGCTCGCCAAGCATCAACATGATAGTCGGCACAAAATAAGCGATAACGCCGAAGCCGACCAGAATGACGGCTGCGGCGATTGCCGGATTGCTCTTCTTCGGTTCAGCCACCAATGCGAAAATCCTCTAACTTTCTGATCTGCTGACCGTCACTATCAAAATTTTCGGGCGCAAGCCATGCCTGATAGGCATTCTTTAATGCAGGCCATTCACTATCGATGATGGAAAACCAGGATGTATCGCGGTTTTTGCCCTTCACGACCATATGCTGGCGAAACGTGCCTTCAAACGTAAAACCAAAACGTGTCGCTGCACGCTTGGAAGGCGCATTTTCATCGTTGCATTTCCACTCATAGCGGCGATAGCCAAGCTCATCGAAAACATACTGCATAAACAGAAACTGTGCTTCCGTTGCAGCCGGCTTGCGTGAAATCAGCGGCCCCCAATAGACACTTCCAATCTCAATTACACCATGAAGCGGATCAATACGCATCAGCGCCTGACGACCAGCGACCTTGCCGGTTGCTTTATCGACAACCGCGAAGAACAAGGAATCTTCATTGCTCGACGCCTTTTCAAGCCATGGCTGAAAAGCCTCACGCGTTGCAGGTGGAACCTCGAACAGCCAGGTAAAACGCTGATCCGCATCCTCAACCGACGAGGCCGCAAAAAGCTCGTCACCATGCTTTTGTGCATCAAGTGGCTCAAGCCTGACATAGCGGCCCTCCAGCGCCTTGCGCTCCGGCTTCGCTCGGGTGGTCCAGTTCTGCAAATCAGTCATGTCATGCTCCCGTTTAGAGCGTGTTTCGATCTGAATTCATCAGATCGGCGCTTTCACTTATTATTCTCACGCACATCTTATCCGAAAGCCGCTTCACACTTTTCGGGATACGCTGTTTTCAGACAGGAGCATAAAAGACGGATCACGCAAACAGGAAAATTGTCACCCTTATTTTTCTCTTATTGCGGCACGATCCACGGAGACAGCTTTGACCAGCGCGGTGACATGCTCCCCTTCCCGAAGCGCAAGCTCATCAACCGAACGTCGCGTCAGCCGTGCCCCCAGACGTCGCCCTTGAAAATCCAGTTCCAACAGCGCATTCGGCCCGTCAGCGCCAATAATTTTTCGGATGGTAACAGGCAGGATATTACGAATACTGATGGAATCTGGAACAATACGGGCGATGGAAACATCCCGCGCACGAACCCGCAGCCGCACATGCATATTTTCGCGTAAGCCAGCATCACCGAGTTGAAATGTTGCACCATCTAGGTTGATTTCGGCCAGCTCATATCCGGCATCGTACTTTGCAACAGTGCCCTCGAGAAGCACACCACCGCTGTCGCCTTCCGGGTCGATCAGCGGGAAAATCTCGGCAGCCGGGCCGCTGGCCTTCACTTTGCCAGCCGCCAACAGCACGATCTCATCGGCAAGCCGGGCGACCTCTTCGATTTCATGACTCACATAGACAATCGGCACATGGCTTTCATCGCGAAGCCGTTCGATAAAGGGTAATATTTCCTGCCTGCGGGCATGGTCAAGCGACGACAGAGGTTCGTCGAGCAGCAAAAGTGCAGGATCGGACAAAAGCGCACGGCCAATGGCCACACGCTGGCGTTCACCGCCTGAAAGGGTTGCCGGACGACGATTGAGCAAGTGATCAATGCCCAAAAGCGCGACGACCTCATCAAGGCTGCGGGTCGTTTCACGGCGGCCAGCCCAGCGCGCATAAGTGAGATTGCCCTTCACACTCATATGCGGAAACAGCCGTGCCTCCTGAAAAACATAACCGATACGGCGCTTTTCGGGCGGCAGGTTGATAGCCTTTTGGGCATCGAAAAGCACGAAATCGCCAATCGCTATCCGCCCGGTTTCCGGGCGTAATGTACCAGCAATCATCTTGAGCAGCGAGGTCTTGCCAGCACCCGAATGACCAAAAAGTGCTGTCACGCCCCAACCGGCTGAAAAATTGGCCTCAACTGCAAACTTACCATTGCGGCCAGTGACAGAAACGCTAAGCCCGCTCATTTTGCGTCTCCTGCGAGCTTGCGCTGCAACCATTCAGAAAGCACCACCGCGCCAATCGAAATGGCTGCGGAAACCGCAATCAGGCGCAGCGCTTCTGCATCACCCGTTGGCGTCTGCAACAAGGAATAAATAGCCAGCGAAAGCGTTTGTGTCTCGCCGGGAATGTTGGAAACAAAGGTGATCGTCGCGCCAAACTCGCCCAATGCCTTGGCAAATCCCAACACACCACCGGCCAGAATACCCGGCAGCAAGGGCGGCAATATCACCGTGCAAAAAGCCGTCAGCCTGTTGGCTCCGAGCGTGCGCGCTGCTTCTTCCAGCCCACGATCCAGCCCTTCGATAGAAAGGCGTATCGGGCGAACAAGCAATGGAAATGCCATGACGCCAGCAGCAAGGGCGGCCCCCGTCCAGCGGAAAGAAAAGGAAAGGCCAAGCCATTCCTGCAAGGGTGCGCCAAGCGCACCCCGCGATCCAAACAGGATCAAAAGCAGATAACCCGTCACCACCGGCGGCAACACCAGCGGCATGGTGACAATGGCCTGCGCAAGCGACTTGCCCGGAAAATTAAACCGGGCAAGAATCCACGCAACAAGAAAGGCGACTGGCAGCGCCACAACAATAGCTATCCCGGCAACCCGGAGCGACAGAGCAACAATCTGCCAGACATGCCCTTCCATCATTACTGTGCCGCCTCTTTAGCGCCTACAAAGCCCTTGTCCCTGATGATCGCCTGACCGGCATCGCTTTCAAGGAACGCAAGGAATGCCTTGGCGGCATTACTTTCATTCTTGGCGATCAGTGCTGCCGGATAAAGGATCGGCGCATGGCTTGAGGCCGGAAAGCGATAGGCTTCAACCAGATCAGGCACCACAGCACGATCCGATGCATAGACAATGGCCGCTTTCACTTCGGCGCGGCTCACATATTGCAGCGCAACACGCACATTTTCCGTGAACACGGCGTTCTTTTCGACGTCATTCCAAATGCCGAGCTTTTCAAGGGCTGCCTTGCCATATTTGCCTGCCGGAACATTGGACGGATCGCCCATGGCAAAACGACCAGCGCCCAAAAGGTCTTTCGCATCGCCCTTTGCATCGTCCTTCTGCGTTGCAATCACCAGCGCATTGCCAGCAATCACCTTGCGCGATGCTTTGTCGATCAGGTCAGCTTTTTCGACATAATCCATCCAGTCAAGATCGGCGGAAATGAAAATCTGTGCCGGAGCGCCCTGCTCGATCTGCTTTGCCAGAACCGAAGATGAAGCGAAGGAAGCAACAACCTCTGTGCCATCCTTGGCCTTGAACTGCTTGGCGGCTTCCTCAATCACGTCTTTCATGCTGGCGGCGGCAAAAACGGTAACCTTCTCGGCTGCCTGCGCGACCGATGCGATACTTCCAGCGAATACAACGAGGAATGCAGCGAGTATTTTTTTCATGTGCGTTCTCCACTTTGTCCCCGATTGCGGACAAACACCATCATACGCCGGAGCATCCAGCGCTGTTCCTGTTCAGGCACCAAGTGTCAAACTCAATGCTCTGACTTGCGATGATGGGTATGATGGAAGCAAACGCGACCCGGATGCCGTCAGACCCTTTTCACACGGGCGCCCATGCAAAAGCCGCCCAAATTTCCGCAACGAATCCAAATCGTTCCGAAAACACGGTCACATTAATGCGCGTTATTGAGTTTTGCCAGCCCCTCAGCCGTGATGCGGCATCAGAACCCACGGGCGCTGATCAGCGCCCGATATGCTTGTGGCTTGAACCGCGAAGCTTGGCGAGCCGGACCTGCTTTTCACGTTCCGCAAAACGTGCACGGTCTTCCGGCGTGCGCTCGTCATAGCAACCAGCGCAGGAAATGCCTTCCTCAAAAAACTGCGAAAGCTTGTCTTCTGCGGTGATTGGACGGCGGCAGGCACGGCAAAGCTCGATATCGCTTTCCGTCAAACCATGGCCAATTGCCACGCGTTCATCAAACACGAAACAATCACCATTCCACATGCTTTCTTCGCGCGGCACTTCTTCAAGATATTTCAGAATGCCGCCCTTGAGGTGGAACACATCGTCAAAGCCAAGCCCCTTGACGAAAGCTGTCGCCTTCTCACAGCGAATGCCGCCGGTGCAGAACATGGCAATCTTCTTGCCTTCAAGCTTGTCGCGGTTCTGCTCCACCCATTGCGGGAATTCGCGGAATGTCTTGGTGTTTGGATCAAGCGCGCCTTCGAATGTGCCAATGGCATATTCATAATCATTGCGTGTATCGACAACCACAGTGTTGTCATCGGCAATCAGCGCATTCCAGTCCTTGGGCGCAACATAAGTGCCAACGCTTTTTAGCGGATCAATGCCGTCCACACCCATGGTGACAATCTCGCGCTTTAACCGCACCTTCATGCGGTAAAACGGCATTTCGCTGGCATGGGAATATTTGAGTTCAGGATTGGCAAGCGCGGGAATTGCGGTAATAAAGGCAATCAGCTTCTCAATGGCAGGCTTACTTCCAGCAACCGTGCCATTGATCCCTTCAGCAGCAAGCAGCAGCGTCCCCTTGATCCCGTTCGCGCAGCAAAGCTCAGCCAGCGGCTCACGCAGGCTTTCATATTGCGGCAGCGGTGCAAAGCAATAAAGCGCGGCAACGGTGAAGGGCAGATTGCTCATGGTTTCTATCTCTTTTGAATTTATCCCGGACTAGTCCCCGAACGCGGCAAATTCAAGTTATTTATCCCCCGACCCTCCGGGGCAGCGACAATCTGGCATCGATCACTGTAATTTTCACAGGAGAAACCAGATGTTTGACACAAATACTTTCGCAGAAATCATTGCGCTGGCACAAGAAGCAGGGATTGAGCCTGCAACCCTTCTCGCAGTGGCAGAAGTAGAAAGTGGCGGCCGTGCACTTTATCACGTCAAAGGTGCACAAGAACCGGCCATCCGCTTTGAAGGTCACTATTTTGATCGCAGACTTTCGGGGCGCGTGCGTGATCAGGCACGCAAGGCTGGATTGTCATCGCCAGAAGCAGGGCGCGTTCGCAATCCCAAAACGCAAAGCGAGCGCTGGCTTCTGCTCGAGCGGGCCATGTTTATCCATAAAAAAGCGGCGCTTGAATCCACCTCATGGGGATTAGGCCAGGTTATGGGTGCGCATTGGGAATGGCTGGGTTATGGCAGCGTCGATGAACTGGTGGCCGAGGCACGCAATTCTATTGGCGGACAGATCGGACTGATGCTGAACTTCATCGACAAAGCAGGATTGAAAACAGCCTTGCAGGCGAAAGATTGGCGCAGTTTTGCACGGCGCTATAATGGGCCAGCCTTTGCGCGCAATCAGTACGACACGCGCATGGCGACAGCCTATGAACGTTGGAACAAAAGCCTGCATCACCTGGCCAAGACGGCTTAAACGCCAAAAGTCCTGACAAAGCGGCGCTAGTTATTCTCGTTGTCATCATCGCCGTCGTCGGTTTCCGAAATCCACGCGGTCGGCTCAATCTTTTGCTGGGTTTTGCTGTTTGTGAAGATCCACCATCCGGTGTCGGTCTCGTCCCAGTCGCCGCCGCTCGCTTTCAGCCTATCGAGCGAACGGTATTGGCCTACGGATTCATTGCGTTGATCGTCATCATCAATCCAGACCACAGTGACTTTGCGGCCATCTTTTGGCGCGGTGTCTATCGGCAGTTCCTTGCGCATGCACATCTCCTTTTTATGCATAAGGATAGCATTCTAGGCCGTGCACTCATAAATAGTCTAGCTATTTGAATGGATTAGTGATTCAAAGGTCTCGGATTTGGAGGTCTTTGATGTCACGTCGCCGCTATGAACTTAAAGAACGCGAATGGTCGATTATTGCGCCGCTGTTGCCATGCAAACCGCGTGGTGTACCCCGCGTCGATGATCGCATGGTACTCAATGGCATTCTATGGCGCTTCCGCACAGGATCGTCATGGTCTGAAATCCCTGAGCGCTATGGTGTTGCAACGACTTGCTACAACCGGTTCGTTCGTTGGCGACGTGCTGGTGTCTGGGATCGACTGCTGGAGGCCGTCTCTCAAGCCTATGACGGTGATATTGTGATGATCGACAGTACCTGTGTCCGCGTTCACCAGCACGGAGCCACAGGAAAAAAGGGGATGCCGACGATGGTTGCATGGGACGCTCCCGTGGCGGCCTCACAAGCAAAATCCACGCGATTGTTGATGCAGAAGGCCGTCCGATCAATCTTTGCCTGACAGGTGGACAGGCCGCTGATTGTTCACAGGCTGAGGGGCTCTTAGAATGCATCAAAGAAGGCGGCACGCTGCTTGCGGACAAAGCATACGATACCGATACGATCCGGAAGACCGCAGCGGAACGGAAAATCTGGGCCAATATTCCTCCCAAATCAAACCGTAAGGACGTATTTGCGTTCTCGCCATGGGTAATCGCCAGAGAAACTTGGTCGAGCGCTTCTTTAACCGCCTCAAGCACTATCGCGGCATTGCAACACGTTACGACAAAAACCCGGCCAATTTCCTGGCTGCTGTCAAACTCATCGCTATCCGCATCTGGTGCATCAGTTTATGAGTCTACACCGTAGTATAACGCTCCTAAATCATTATTTGTGATAATTGCTCATTCATCATATCACTAAGCACCGCCGTCTTCAGTATCCTACTCAACGTATCACAGACATTCTGTACCTGCGCACGGTTGAAACGATCACTGCGATAAGTCACAATCAGCCTGATCTCGCGCTTATCACCCACATTTTCTTCCATAATTTCAAATTGCATGCCTAGCATGGCTTCATCTTTATCTGGATCGACCTGACGGTAGCGAATGGCGCCACCACGCCCGTCCGGCAAAGCACCGTTGAGCTTGTTTTGCGCATGAATTTGCACATAGACCTCAAAGAAACGATCCCGCCCCGGAACAATCCCTAAAGATTCTTCGATAATATCAATCGGAATATCCGTATAAGGCATGGAACCAACCACAATATCGCGGCAGGTTTCAATCAGTTCCGCCACGGTCATATCCGCATCAAACGGCACACGATGTGCAACCATAGTGGTAAAATAACCGACCGTGTCATAGAAATGCGCATCTGTACGCCCGTCTGCCGAGGTACCGATAACAAGATCGGAGAGATTGCCGATTTTATGCAGGCTCAACGCAATCATGGCGTAGATCACATTGAACAACGAAGCATTATTGGCGCGCGCCAGACTATACAGCCCTTCGGCAGTTTCCTGATCAATGGCGCAGTCCAGCCAGTCCACGTCACCGCTCTTTGTTTCGGCATCGCTCGCTTCAGCAATTTGTGGCAGTTTCAGCCCGTGCGTAGCCGTGCTCAGCATATTTTTCCAGTAATCAATATGGCGATGATCCAGCCCTTGTTCATATTGACGGCGAGCAAAGGCCGCCATTGACGGCGCAGCCTGCTCCCAATGCGGTGCCCTGCCCTCAATTCGCGCCTGGTAGGCTGCGCCCAGCTCATCCATCATCAGGTTCAGCGACCATTCATCCAGTGCGAGATGATGGAACAGGAAAGACAGGATCTGCCGTCCGGTCTGCTCATCGCGCATGAAACGCAGTCGTAACGGCAACTCCCGTGACAGATCAAACAAGTAACCTATCTCATCATGAAGTCCGACACCAATACTCTCGCGGCTGGTCCAGAACCACTGATAATTATCCAGATCGACCGCAGGCACAACGCGCTGATACACACTGTCGCCGGAACGGTAGAAATGACTGCGCAGACCGGCATGGCGCACCAGAATATCCTCAAAAGCACGGGCAAAAATCTGCTCGTCAACCTCATCAAGGAAATCCAACGCAAATGGCAGGTTGAAAACCGCACCATAATCAAACACTTCATAACCGCGCCACATCGACATTTGTGCAAAGGACAAAGGCACAAGTGTTTCTGTATTACCGGCACTGGCCTGATCCTGTGCCTCGGCATCTGCCGCGCCGACCGGCACAATACGGGATGCCAGACTTTCAGCCGTGGAATATTTAAAGAAATCGTTGAACTGCACTTCCAGCCCATGCTCAGTCAACAAGCGACCGATCACCCTTGTTGCCAGCATGGAATGACCGCCGCAGTCAAAAAAGTCATCACCGGCCTGTATAGCCGGATCACCAAGCGCACGGCGAAACTCCGACAAGATAATATCCATATATGAACTGCTTTCCTGTGCTGTCTCGGCCTGCGCAGCACTGGTTGCAGCCGCCGCCGACGTTTGGCCTTGCAGGGCAGCACTCAACCGATCAAGCAACAATTCACCAGCCATATCCAGCAGTTTCGACCCCGTGCGCAATGTCAGCAAAAGCTGCTGATCATCTTTACGGCTGATATCCAGCGCAATATCGGCAGTCGCCTCACAGGATGGCAGCAGCAGCTTTTCCACCACTGGATAGCCCGCCTGAAACGCTGTATCACTCTCACCGCTCAAAGACAGATCAATCAAAGGCAGCGCCCTGTCGTCTTTCTGTTGATTGCCTGCCGCTCCGCTCTTTTGCAAAACCTCGCGAACCTGACCGGCCAGATGACCCGCAGCATCATGACGGCCAAACACAAAATTGCTCAGACTACCCGCATGATTAAGCCGCAGAACCAACCGCTCATGCGCACCGAGACGACTGATCAGCCGGGCAAATTGCTCGGCAATAAAGCCACTGATCTGACTGGCATCCTGCAACTCAAGTTTTTCTGAACGCAGCGTATCTTGATGCAGCAACATCTGCCATGCCTGACTGGCACCGGATTTAAACACCTGACCGGCGTTTGAGATCATACCCGCTTTTGTGCTGCGCTCCAAAAATGGCAGCACAGTATCGCCGCTCTGTGCAGACACAAAAACAGCTTTATATGTCTGAATCGGCAGAGATGGCTTTTCGCCGCGGCTCACTGCCGCAATCTTTTGCAGTAAAATACCGGCATCAATATTTTCATCCAGAATATGATGCAGGATAAAGGCAATCTGCTTTTGCCCACCTGCATTGGTCAGCAGCACCTGACAGGGTGCCTGCTGCTGTAGATCACACGGTGCTGCCTGCCGCACCAGCAGCAGCTCGCTCACATGCTGCGCCGAAAGCAGCTGAATATTTTCCACGCAAGGTACGGCATTATGTGCAGGCGTCTTAACCAGTTCAAAATCATCATTAAACTGAAAGCGCATATTCAAGGCAGGCTCACTCTGCACCACGCGGCGCACAGCCAGTTCCAGCTGTGCCATATCCGCATCATCCGCCAGCCGCCATGCTGAAATCCGGTTCAGCACCCGATCGGGCTGCTGCTGCACCAACCAGATCTGCTGCTCATAATCAGACACGGCCGGTGTCGCCCGCTTTTCATCAGAAAAATCCGCAACACCTGAAAACGGATCAATCCCGTCATTAATACGGGACAGGCTCGTGTCTTTTTCCATGTGATCACCTTTATGAAAAGCCGGCTAAAGGATGCTGACCGGCTTTAAGATATGCTACGGATTTTGCCTTCCGCATCTCATTGCATTTGCGTAAAACTCTGAAATTCAAAGCGCAATATGCACAGATTAACACCACATTACGGTGGCGCATAAATTTAATATGACAATTTTCATCAGGTTTTATTAGGCAAGTCAAGTCCAGAAAATATAGACGTTGCTTAAATGCTAGATTAGCGGATTCCGCCTTGGCACAAAACAGACACCGCACTCGCCGGCAGTACATATTTCCTGCAGGAATGGTAGAGCAAATGGCGGTTCTTCAACCGCCATTTGTTGTGATCAGCCCGGTATTTCCGGCTTTCAGTTGGTTGCGTGCCAGCTTTGCGTCTGCTGCTGGATCTGCCACATTTTGGCGAAACGACCACCGGATTTCAGCAGTTCCGGCTGCGTGCCCTGCTCGGCAAGCTGACCGTCCTCAATCACCAGAATATGGTCTGCCGCAGCGATAGTTGAAAGCCGGTGCGCAATCACAATCACCGTGCGTTCGCGCACCAGCGCATCAATTGCCGCCTGCGCCGCCACCTCACTTTCCGTATCGAGGGCAGCGGTCGGCTCATCCAGAATAACAATCGGTGCATCTTTGAGCATAGCGCGAGCAATGCTGATACGCTGACGCTCGCCGCCGGATAAACGTCCGCCGAGATCACCGATGCGGGTCTGATAGCCTTCCGGCAATCGGCTGATAAAGTCATGGCAATACGCCGCCCGTGCAGCGGATTCCACCTCCTCATCCGTGGCGGAAGGCCTGGCCATACGGATATTATTCATCACCGTATCGTCGAACAGATACACATCCTGAAACACCACAGAAACCAGACTATTAAGCACATCCGGCGCAATGGAGCGAATATCCTTACCCCCAATCCGCACCACGCCTTGCTGCGGATCGGCATGGCGCAGGATAAGCCGCGTTATTGTAGTTTTTCCGGAGCCTGAAGGCCCGACCAACGCCGTCAGGCTGCGTTCCGTCAGAGTGGCACTCATGTTTTTAAGCGCCGCCTTTTCCGGCGCCCTGGCATAATGGAAACTCACATTATCAAAGCTCACATCAAATGCTTCCGGCTTTTCCTCCGGTACTTGCTGCGGCAACGGTTTAATATCCAGTAGAATCTGGATTTTCTGCAATGCAGCTTCCATGAGATCAATAATCAGCGTCATCAGAATAACACTGCTCAAGGGCTCACTGAAGCGCACAATGATCACCACCACAGCAGCCAGAACTGCAACTTCGAGTGAACCCTGAAATACCTGAATGGCGCCGATCAGCACCACCAGCAACAGTCCCAGCTCCATGACCGAGGCAATCATCAGATTGGGCTTGGCACCTTTGCGCTGGCCAATCGCCTGTATTTTTTCCAGATGATCGATACTATGTTGCAGACGCACGGATTTTTTACCGGCACAACCGGCGGCACGCAGCACTGCAAGCCCTTGCGTATATTCCAGCATTTCAGCACTGGCCTGTGCATTGGCATCGGCAAGCGCGCGCATACCGCGCCCGAAAGCAGGCCGTCTCCAGCGATAAAATGGCAGCAATACAGGAAAGATCAGCAGCAAGAGCAGTCCGATGCGCCAATCAATAAACAGTGTCACCACAGCCACTGTCAAAGGCGTAATCACTGCATTGGCGATCAGATTAGCAATGGTCAGCACATAGGTCAGGTTTTCATCCACATTACCAAGCAGCGTGGCATTGATTTCACCGGAATGTTTATCCTGCAACTCTTCCAGCGGAATACGACGCAATTGCTGCCCGAGTTCCGTGCGCAATTCATGGGTGTTGAGCACCATATCACCGGCATAGTCGAAATTCTGCGCCATCCAGCGCACGACAGTGCTGGCAACCATAAAAGCAGTCATCAGCGCTGCCCATGGAAGCGCTGTCGCCCACTGACCATCACGCATAATCGCACGAAACACCGGAATGATACACACCAGCGCCAGACCTTGCAGAACGGCCGCAAGACCGAGACCGATCATACTGGCACGCAGGCGCGGTGCACGATGGCGGGCTGTCAGCATTAATTGCCGCCATGTATCCTTAAGCGGCGTAATTTTGGGTGTGGTCATGCTCATTTGCGGTCTCCCATCAGAGCCCAGCCCTGTGCTTTTTCATAATGCCCCCACAAACGGGCATAGACAGCGCCATTGGCAACCAGCTGATCGTGACGGCCTTTTTCACTCAAACGCCCATGATCAAAGACCAGTATCTGATCAGCATCGCGGATGGTTGAAAGCCGGTGCGCAATCATCAGCACCGTCTTGCCCCGCATCAGATGCGACAGCGCTGCCAGCAATGCCGCCTCATTTTCCGGATCAGCAAAAGCCGTTGCCTCATCCAGGACAAGGATCGGACGGTTTTGCAAAATCGCACGGGCAATCGTAATCCGCTGGCGTTGTCCGCCGGAGAGAAACACACCACGCTCCCCCGTCAGTGTGTTATAACCGGAAGGCAGTTCCATGATAAATTCGTGTGCCTGTGCGGCTTTTGCCGCAGCGATCACATCCTCATCCGTGGCATCAGGCAGGCCTAAACGAATATTGGCCGCAATCGTATCGGCAAACAGAAAAGTATCCTGAAATACAAAAGCAACCTGCTGCATCAGCACATCGGTTCTGATCTTACGGATATCCGCACCGCCAACAAAAATTGTTCCTTCACTTACATCCCAGAAACGCGGTATCAGCCGCGCGACTGTAGTTTTACCCGCACCAGACGGTCCGACAAGTGCAGTGATTGTGCCCGGCGCAGCCGTGAAACTGATATCCTGAAGGACCATTGCTCCATCAGCTGTATAGCGAAAACCGACTTGCTCAAAGCGCACGCTGGCATCAACGGGCATTTGCGCCGCATCAGCATCTGCTTCCGGCAGAGCCGGCTGGCTCATCACCTCATTAATACGGTGAACACTAATTTCTGTGCGGGCAATGAGATGTTTCAACGACATCAGCGGTAGCAGAGATTCCGCCATGCCGGTGCAGATCAACAGCACAGCCACCCATGTGGAAACAGCCAGTGCGTCATGCGTTACCAGCCAGCCGCCAAGCCAGACCATCACCGCTACTGTTGGCATGGGATTGAGAATAACCTGCGAAAAACGGGCAGGAAAACCGGCCATGCGATACCAGTTCAGCACAATATCCAGATAGACCTGCAAAGCACGCTGATAGCGCCCGAAAGTCGCCGTGCCGCTGTCGAAAGTACGTACCACCGGCATTGCTTGCACATATTCAACCACCGAGACACTGACCTGCTCACGGGCAAGGTTAAATTCATGCATCACCTCGCCGCTATTACGCATGGTGCGGGCAATGATCCCCAGCCCCACAACCAGCACAGCCGTGGCAGCGAGCGCCAGCCGCCAGTCGAGAATAAACAGCGCGATAAATGTCAGCACGGGCGATACATAGGCGCGGGCATAAAGGGGTGTACTGTCGGCAACAAAAGCATGCAGGTTTTTCACATCATCCATCATCACCTTGGCAAGCCCGGCTGCACCATTTTGCTGCACATAACCGAGCGGTACCTGTGCAAGATGATCGGACAAGTCTTTACGCAGCACTGTTTCCAGCCGGAAAGCTGCATAATGCGATTGATTGAAAGCCAGTAATCGCAACACATAGGCTAAAGCGGTAAAAACGGCAGCAGCGGCAAGCGGCTGCCACGGAAAAGCCTGCCGATTGACCAGCAGCAAATGCACCTCCCATGCCAGCGCAATAAGGGCAAGTACTGTGGCCAGCGATGCCAGTGCAGATAAAACCATGGCATAATAGATTTTACCGCGCACAGGATTCATGATCTGCCATATACTTGGCACAGCTTGTGTCTTTTGAGGATCACTCATACCGCTTTTCCAACCTTGACATTTGGATAAGATGCTTGAAAAAGTGCTGATTAGCAGCGTTTATTTCGCTTTTTGCCATGCATCGAGCGCATCCAGCGTGTGTTTAGCGCTGGCAAAGCTCGGAGTGAAAACTTTGGAAGAATCCAAGTAGAGAACGCGCCCTTCTTTGGCCGGCTGTACAAATTGCTCCCAGCCCGGAACCACTTTTCCAACGGCTTTTTTGATCGTTGCCTCATCATGCTCGGTCTGTGCCCAGCTACTGATAATCACCAGCAAATCGGGATTGAGCGTACCGAAGCGCTCAGGACTGAGCTTCATCATCAAAGTCGGCTGGGCATTGGCCGCAGCACTTTCATCGACAGTGAATTTCTTGAAACCGGCATCTTCCAGCGCCTGTGTGGCACCGGAACCGCTGCCGATGACGCTCAGCTGATCAGCCACCAGAATGAGCAGATAGGTCTTGCCTTTATGAGAATCTGCAGCCAGCGCTTTTGTCTCGCCTACCCGTTTCTGATAATCCGCCAACAGAGTTTCAAAAATATTTTCGCGACCAGTTATGCGCGCCAGCTCTTGCTCGATAGCAAAATTGCTCAGGTCACCGCTGGCAAATTTCTGCAGATAAACCGGTGCAATACCGGAAAGCTGACCAACTTTATCAAGGTCAAATTCAGTACCGACAATCACGTCAGGTTTTAGTGCTGTCAGCCGTTCCAGATCAATCTGACCGTTCAGACCAAAGCCTTTCGGTTTTGTTCTTCCTTTGCCAAGCACGGAGTCGATAAAATCCGCGCCGAACTGGTAAGAACCGTCATCATTGCGTCCGAGGCTGGCAACCGGATCCAGCCCAAGCTCAATCAGCGGCACTGTGGCCACAGGCTCATTCAGTACCACAATCCGTTTCGGCTCAAGCGGCAGGGTAACTTCTCGTCCTGTGGCATCGGTCAGCGTGTGACTGTCTGCCATTGCAAGACTGCTCATGCCCAGAAGAAGTGCCATTGTCAAAACTTTGATCACTGGAAGTTCCTTTCATTGCTGCCGTTTCCGGTAAAAAGACCGGAGGCGTAAAATTGCGAGAAACAGAGGCACGCCGATCAGGGTAAAGCTCAGGCCAAGCGGCAGAGAAACCCTGCCCCCGAATGACAGACGTGTGAGAATATCGGCAGCAATCACCAAATTGCCGCCCATGAGTGCTGCGAGAAACAAACGCGCCCTGCCTGTAGCGCCGGTGAGAAAACCGGTCAGTTGCGGCGCGAGGATGCCAAGAAAAGACAACGGCCCTACGGCTGTAACCGATGAAGCGCTGAGCAGAACAGCAAAAAACAAAATGACCGGTCGAGAGAAATGCACCGGCTCTCCCAGTGCCATGGCAAGATGATTGCCCAGCTCATAGCAATTCAGCGCTGCGCCAAAAATCACGATACCGATAATGCTTAAAGCGATTAATGGCAGGAAAAACAGGATCGTTTCCCAATTCGCCTGAAACAGCGAGCCTGCCATCCAGCTTGCCAGATTATAGGAGAGCTCCGCAGGCAAGTAGAGCAACAGAAATGAATCCACCGAGGTAAGAACCGTGCCCACCGCGATCCCCATCAGCAGGATTGCCAGCCCGTCAACATGGCCGCGGCCAACCAACAACAGCAACACACAGGTGACCGCCAGACCGCCGCCGAGTGCGGCCAGTACCACATAGGCTTTGGGCGCGGCAGGCGCAAAGGCAAGCAGAATGAGGATCATGGTCATGGAACCGGCGCTGATGCCGAATAATCCCGGCTCGGCCAGCGCATTGCGCGCAACCGATTGCAGCACTGCGCCGGCCAGTGCCGCACTCCATCCAGCCATAAAACCCAGAATGATACGCGGCAGCCGCACGGTGAGAATGGCATAATTCTGATCATGATCTGCGGCCTGCCCGAAAATCACCGGCAGAATATCTGTCAGGCCAACATGAATATCCCCGACATTCAGCGACAGTATGATCAGCGCCAGCATGATAAGAAACAGCGCCGCGCCAGCCAGCAGATCACGCTGCCGCAGTGCCAGTCCATTGTGCAGGCGAATGATTTTGCGTCCGTCTATTGCCACATCCAGGATCATGAGAGCCTCAGAGCCGATACGGACAGGTAATAGCGCCGTATTACCCAGATAAAGGCGAGACCGCCCAGCAGATCCATGATCACGCCGGTATGCACCACGTAAGGCAGAAAGGCGATGCGCGCACCAATATCGGCGATCAGGGTAATCACCGCGCCGATCATGGCGCAGGCAGGCAGCGCATAGATGAAATGCTGGCCGGTAAAGGGGCGCACAATATGCGGCACAACAAGACCGACAAAGCCAATCGGCCCACAAATGGCAACCGCAGAACTTGCACCGATAATAGCACAAAACAGCCCGATACCAGACACAACAGGCGCATTCACACCGGCCGAACGCGCTTTATCCTCTCCGAGCAGGATCAGCGTTAAAGGACGCGCCAATGCCAGCAGCACCAGTAAAACTGCAATACCGATCCAGCCATAGCTATATAATCTCTCACTATAAGCATGATTGATATTGCCGGTCAGCCAGGGCAGATAATCCATGCGCAAGGTCGGATGTCCGAGCAGCACCGCATTACTGACACCGGAAAACAGCATGGCAATCAGCGTGCCGGATAAAATCAGCATCAGACCACGCGGCGCGGCGCTGCCCCCGGCCAGACGCGAAACTGTAAGGCACGCTGCAAAACCGGTGAACCCGCCCAGCAATGCAGCAAGCCCTTGCTGCTCAAGTGTCAGCTTGAAATAGATTGCACCGACAATCACAAACATCGTGGCACCGGCATTGACCCCCATTGTGGAGGAACTTGCCAGCGGGTTGCGGATCAACCCCTGAAAGACCAGCCCGCTGCAGGCCATCAACGCTCCGACATAGACAGCAATCAGGCTGCGCGGCAACCGCTGATGGACAATAACCGCCTCTTCATAATTTGTCGGTGCGGCCTGTTTCAGTGCAGCTAAAATTTCCTGCGGCGCGGCATATTTATCTCCCGTTGCCAGTGCAGCATAAAAACTCAGCAACAAAGCAACCAAGGAGAGAAGCAGAAACAGGTACCGTCGCATCATCGCACCTGCCCGTCATCTTCAATTGGGAAAGGCTGGCAGATCATACGGCCTTTGCGGGTAAACACATCCGCCGAAATGTCAAAAACCATCTCAATATTGGCGGCATTAATCACATCTTCAACACAGCCTGCTGCCCGTATCTGTCCGTCTTTGAGCATCACCACATCATCGGCAAATGTTGCGGTGAGATTGATGTCATGGAGTACCACCAGAACCGTCTTGCCATATTGCTGCGAGAGTTTGCGCACCAGATCCAGCACGGCATATTGATATTTGACATCCAGATGATTAACCGGCTCATCCATCAGAATAATGTCGGTATTCTGCGCCAGCACCATGGCTACCCATGCGCGTTGCCGCTGCCCGCCGGACAGCGAACTGACAGGACGGGACGCCTCGGCAGACAGGCCGACGATCTCGAGAACATCACGATATAATCTGCGGTCTTCATTCGATGGCCCACCCAGCAGCGAACGACGCGCATAGCCACCCATCTCGACCAATTCACCCAGCGTCACATAATCAGGACAATGCGCTTCCTGCGGCAGATATGATAAACTGCGCGCCAGCGCCCGTCTGCCAATGACACTGACCGGCTCGTCATTCAGCAAAATCCTGCCGCTTGAAACCGGCACAAAACCCATTATCGCTTTCAGTAACGTGGATTTACCACAGCCATTAGGGCCTGCAAGCGCAGTCACACGCCCCGCTGCAAACTGCACCGAAAGATCAGCCAGGACCGGTCTACCGCCATATCCTGCAGAGATATTGTGAATGCTGAGAACCAAGTTAGCCTCCGGCATTATCGCCAACGGAGAAATTTTTATATAAATTTCAGACTGTTATATTTGATAGCTCACATATCAAACAACAGCCGCAACAAGCGACGCATTGCACGGAGGTCTTGTGCAATGCCCCGCCGGTCCGGTAAATTTCCGGCTGTTATCAGGGTCAGAAATCAACCGATGCAGACAGCAGGAACGTTCTCGGCTTACCCAGACCGCCGCTCAGGCTGCTCCATCCCCAATAGGATTCATTGGTCACATTGAGCACACTTGCGCGCAATGTCAGCGGCTTGTCAGCCACTTTGGTCAGATAGCGCAAGCCGAGATCGAGCGTGGTGTAGGAAGGCACCGAAAGCGTATTGGTATTATTCACATAACGCTTGCCGACATGATTGATGTTACCGGTAACAGTCAGCCCCTGCATATACGCCACATCATATTCAAGCCCCATCTTGGCCATGAAAGACGGCGTACCTGGAGCCTTATTGCCCCTTTCAGCACTATTGGCAGTATCTCTCAGCTTGGCATCAATATAAGAAATACCGCCGAGCATACGCAGACCGGAAGCCAGCTCACCATAGACGGAGAGTTCCACACCACGGTTGCGCTGTTCACCATTGGCGCCGAACAGATTTGTTACCGGATCAACATACGCATACGGCTTGCTGATCTGGAACATGCTGAGCGTGGTAGTTATCGTGCCAATATCCCATTTCACACCGGCTTCATATTGCTCGGTTTTATATGGTTTAAGCACAGTGCCAAAATTGTCTGCCCCCAGAGGTGCAGCCTCCCCTTGGCTCAGTCCCTGAATATAATTGGCATAGACAGAGATATTATCTGTTGCCTTATACAGCACACCAACAGCAGGCGTCACACGGCTTTCATCATAGTCCACGGCCATCATATGGCTTGGTAACAGATATTGCTGGTTTTCAACCCGCTGATATCGCGCACCTGCAGTCACCTGCAACCGGTCATCAAACAAGCTCATTGTATCGGAAAATGCGACACCGGTGAGCTTTTGTTCAATCCCGGCATATGGACCCATATTTGCAAAAGCGCTAACATCAGGAGCGGGACCAAAATCAATATTATAATAATTGGTCAGCGCCAAATTAGGCAGCGGCAATGTGGTGAAAGTGTTTTTTGATGTAAAGCGTGTTGCTGACAGGTTCCATTCATGGTCGATACTGCCGGTCGCAAGCTCACCACGCAAGCCGATTTCACCGGAATATTGCGTACCATCAGACACCTGACGATTGCCTGAAATAGCCATAGTTCCATTATCATCCATAAGAACATTACGGGTGATCAGGGAATCGTAACCACCGCTGCGCCGCCCCCATGAAGCATAGGCAGTAATGGCATCCGTAATATCATATTCGCCCTTCAGCACCACGGTATCCGTGTCATTTTTATTGAATGACCACGGGGCTGCCAACGAGTGCTTGCCATTGAGCGGCCGAGGCAATCTCTTAACACCTGGGGCAATGGACAAACCGAAATAATTCACGCCATCCATATCTTCGCGCTGCTTGTAATAATCAACCGAGAAGCGTGCCCTCTCACCGCGCCAGTCCAGCGCAACAGAGCCGATTTTCATGCCGTGTTTTTCATTTTCAATGGCAGTATTGCCGTCACGTAGCACACCATTAAAACGGATACCCCATTCATTATTCGCGCCAAAGCGTCTGCCAAAATCAGCATGCACGCCCCATTGGCTGTCGGAAGCATAAGTGGTTGTAAGACGCGTAATAGGATCATCCTGCGCACGTTTCGGCACAATATTTACACTGCCGCCGACACTGCCGCCCGGAGGCATGCCATTCAGAAAAGCAGACGGGCCTTTGAGCACTTCAATACGCTCGGCAAATTCTGTTGAGCCGCGCATATTCGGCGCCATACCGATCAAGCCATTATAGCTCACATCATCCGCCGCACCCGCAAATCCGCGAATATAGAATGTTTCATAAATATTGGATGTATTGGAAACATAGATCGAAGGATCAGTCGCGCCGATCACCGAGCCAATATCCTTGGCCTGCCGGTTTTCCATATAATCTTTCGTATAGGAAACCGTGCTGAACGGCGTGGACATCACATCCTTATTGCCCAGCAAACCAACGCGGCTGCCCGTGGCAACCTGCCCACCCGCATAAGCCGACGGAACATCACCTTTACTACCGCCTGTATCAATCAGAATTGGGGCAAGCACCACAGAGCCATCAGCAGCAATACCGCCACCCGCATTAACATGACCGATTACAGCCTGACCGTTTGGCGTAACGCGTACCGGAATATCGGTGCCCGCCAGCATTGTCTGTAAAGCCTGCGCGGAAGAGAAATTTCCCTTGACAGGTCTTGACCGGAGACTACGCGCCACATCCGGCGCAAGCGTAACAGACAAACCTGACTGACCGGCAAAAACATCCAGTGCTGAGGACAAAGACTGCGCCGGAATATCAAAACTCTTTGTGCCCTGAGCCGTTTGGGCAAATGCGGGCATCGTATCGGGGCTGAGCACCACCAAACCGGCAAGCGCACTGGACAACATAAGTTGGGAGAATGTGGCAACCCTCACAGATGAGACTGACCGGATATTCACAGGAAAAACCATAAACTTGACCTCGGCAATAAATTATTATCATACCCCTAAAATAATTTACATATTTAGTCAACAATACGGAATCTGGGCAAATTCATATTAAAAAATATAATAATTACAGTTATTTAAGATAAGTTGCTCTATAACATGAATATAAAATACAAGATTTAGACAATGCAGCGAAAAATTCACAAGCAATTATTAAAATAGCACCACTGAATTTGCTATAATATAGTTGAGTTTTTTAATCATGATTTCGCAAAATTGCCTGCTTTTGGCCATATTTTATTGTTGTTCTAAACAGGCTTTCCTCATTATTAGGCTAAAGTTCTATACGAAACCAAAGAGAACCGGGCATCGATAAGTCGAAAAATATAAAATTTACGCCCGTTAGCAGCTATTTTCTGCCGCACAAAGACGACTATTCAGCATTTTTGCCAACTTGATTCGCGGCCGGTGCGGAGCATCACAAGACAATAATCGGCGCAGATGCTTCTCATAATTAACCACCACTCTGCCACGCGAACTAAGTGAAATCTCTTTTCACTAAAATTCAACTGTTGACGATTTTATTTAACTTGATAAATTGACTCATGATTTAAATCTTCGTTTTCAGTAAGGCTTTCACTGCTCTGCTGATGCGATTCTGCTGGGTGAGAACCCGCAATCTCTATTCGCGTTTACACTAGGAAACGATGCCTTGTGCCTCTGGCGAGAGGCCTGCGGATTAAAGCGAAAACACTTCTTTGTCGCCTGAAAATCATGCTTTCCCAAGAGCATGTTATTGACCGGAGTATGCCCAATGGATGCAATTTCTATTCGAGATAACAGCTACTATCTGCAAAGGCAGGCGCGGCGGGAATCGAATGCCCGCAGCTATCCGCGCCGCTTCCCGATTGCGGTTCAGTCCGCCAGCGGCTGTACCCTGACCGATAGCAACGGCAAAACCTATATTGATTGTCTGGCCGGTGCAGGCACGCTCGCTATCGGGCATAATCATCCTGAAGTGTTGGATACATTGCGCAATGTGCTGAATTCCGGCCTGCCGCTGCACACACTTGATCTGGCAACATCAGTCAAAGACAATTTCATCACCGATCTTATGGATACGCTGCCGGCCGGCTTAAACGGTGAGGCAAAAATCCAGTTCTGCTCTCCCAGCGGTTCCGATGCCATTGAGGCCGCGATCAAACTGGCAAAAACCGTTACCGGCCGCAGTGATATTATCAGTTTCCGCGGGGCCTATCACGGGATGTCGCAAGGCTCGCTGTCGCTAATGGGCTCGCTGTCGCCCAAAGCCGCTATCGGTGCCTTGCTCCCCGGTTCGCATTTCTTCCCATATCCCTATTCCTACCGCTGTCCGTTCGGGCGTGGCGGTGCGGAAACCACTGGGCTTGCCATTGAATATCTGGAACGCGCACTGCTTGATCCGGAAGGCGGCATCAACCGCCCCGCTGCCATTATTCTGGAGGTCATACAAGGCGAAGGCGGTGTAATTGAAGCTCCCGCAGAATGGTTGCAGGCCGTGCGCCGCCTCACTACGGAACTCGGCATTTTGCTAATCATTGACGAGGTACAGACCGGCGCGGGCAGAACCGGAACTTTCTATGCTTTTGAAAAATCGGGAATTGTTCCCGATATCATCGCTCTGTCGAAAGCCATTGGTGGTGGCCTGCCTCTTGCGGTGATCATCTATCATGAAAAATTTGATCTCTGGCAGCCGGGAGCCCATGCCGGCACCTTCCGCGGCAATCAGCTGGCTATGGCAGCCGGTTCCAAAACACTGGAAATCATCGAGCGCGACCACCTCGCCAGCCATGCAGCCATTATCGGCGCTGAACTCAAAGCCGCATTGCAGCATATTGCAACCCAAACGCCCTATATCGGTGATGTGCGAGGGCGCGGCCTGATGCTGGGGCTGGAAATTGTTGATCCGCAAGGTGCTGCCGACCAGCTCGGCCATCATCCGCACGGCCCCGAACTCGCCTCGCTCGTGCAACGTGAAGCTTTTTATCGCGGATTGATTGTTGAAACCGGCGGACGCTACGGCAGCGTGCTGCGCATCTTGCCACCGCTCATAATGACACGGGAAGAAGCGACACGCGTAGCCACCATCTTCTCCGATATTTTCGCCTCACTGGAACGACAGGTTGCATGATGCTTGATACAAAACCCGCCGATAGCGGTCGCTGCAGCACCCACCGCTGTGACGGCAATTACCTCGATTACGTATTTTCTTCCGACATTAAATCGAGCGTCTTTTACAAAAGCATCATGCATTATTCGATTGATCTGCTGCAAACCTGCAATAATGACGCCAAAACCTATTCCGGCGCGACTATTGCCGATATTCGCAAGCTTTTGCAGGATATTGAAATGCTGCCGCAAAACGGCACCGGTGTGATGAAGGCGCTCAGAGAACTTGGCAAACCGTCAGTGGAACATGCGCTGAAAGTGAGCTCAGCGGCAGCTGTGGCGCATCTGCATTGCCCTGTGGCAATTCCTGCCCTTGCTGCTGAAACCCTGATCAGCGCCACCAATCAGTCGCTGGATTCATGGGATCAGTCACCTTTTGCAACTTTGCTTGAGGAACGTGTTATCCAATGGCTGCTTGAGCTGGCCGGCGCATCAGATCAGGCCAGCGGCTGCTTCAACAGCGGCGGCAGCCAGTCCAATATGACGGCGCTTTATCTTGCCATTGAACAGATGCCGGAAATTGAACGCAAAAATTTTGTCATCTTTACCTCTGAAAATGCTCATTTCAGCATCCTCAAAAGTGCACGTATTCTCGGCCTTGCCGCCGATGCGGTTATTCCGGTGCCAACAGACGAAAACGGTCGCATGTCTGCCGCGCAACTGCATCCGGCCATTATCAAAAGCAGGCAGGATCATAAAGTACCGCTTGCAGTTGTCGCCACCGCAGGCACCACCGATCTGGGTGCGATTGATCCTCTGTCCGAGATTGCCGATATAGCGAAATTGCATAATCTCTGGCTTCATGTTGATGCAGCCTATGGCGGCGGACTGCTTTTCACCCCGCACCGCGACCAGCTTAAAGGCATCGAATGCGCGCATTCTGTGACAATTGATTTCCATAAAATGCTATTTCAGCCAATCAGTTGCGGTGTGTTGCTAGTAAAGGATAAGACATTCTTTTCGCCGCTCGCATCAAAGGCTGATTATCTTAATCCGGAAGAGGAAGTCTTTGCCCATGCGCCCAATCTTGTGGAGCGCTCCCTGCAAACCACAAGGCGCGGCGATGCGCTGAAAGTGGCCATCACCATGCGCTCCGTGGGGCGTGACGGGATCAGCGAAATGGTGTGCAAGACGCTGGAAAATGCCAAGGCTGCGGCAATGGCCATCAGAGCACGCGACCAGCTGGAACTGATACAAAACCCGCCGCTCTCCACTGTTATGTTCCGCTATGTGCCGCGTGACAGCAGCCAATGTGGCAACCGCATTGCCCTCAAAATACGCGAGCAGCTTTTCAATGAAGGGACAGCCGCCATTGCTACCACGGTGTATCAGGGGCGTGTCTGCTTCAAGCTCACAATGCTGAACCCGTTTTCCGATGCGCATATCGTCAACCGCATCCTCAACCGCATAGTGGCATTGGCTGAAGAACTGCAACAATCCCCAGACTTTGCGCAGTCACAGCAGGCTTCCGCCTGAATGCTCTGACCCACAAAACATTCTGCATGGAGAAGATATCCATGGATATTTTTCAACCCGACACCACGGAATATGCATATTCCCGCTTTGATCCCCTGATCTGGAAAACCGTCAGTTTTCGCTTATTGGATAAGAACAAAGACATAGAACTGCTCTGGCGCTGGATGAACATGCCCCACGTCGTCACCCAGTGGAAAATGAATGTGCCGATTGAGGAGATTGCCGCCTATATCGACAAGAACTTCGCCGATCCGCATCAGGACCCGTATATTGGTTTCATCGACGGCATAGCAATGAGCTATTGGGAAGCCTACTGGGCGAAAGACGATATTCTCGGACGCTATTATGATGCGCTGGAGAATGATCGCGGCTGGCATATGCTGGTGGGCGAAAAGGCCTATTTCGGTCGCAATACCGCCCGCGCTGTGATTACAGGTTTCACTCGTTTTCTGTTTCTGGACAATCCCGCAACGGAAAAAATTGTCGGTGAGCCCAGCGTGAAGGCGCGCAGTTTGCTGCGCTATGCAGCGGATTGCGCCTTTGAAGAACAAGGCGAAATCGACCTGCCCGACAAACGCGCCAAGCTGATGTTCTGCCACCGCAAGCACTTTACCGAGAAATGTGGACTATAAAAAATGACAGCCTGTAATCTCATCGGCATCGGCCTCGGGCCGTTTAATCTCGGTCTGGCGGCGCTGTTATCTTCCCATGACAGTCTCAGCAGCGTCTTTCTTGAGCGTAAACCGGAATTTCGCTGGCATGACGGCCTGCTCATGGAAGGCACTACATTGCAGGTGCCTTTTCTGGCAGATCTCGTCACAATGACCGACCCCACCCATCCGCTCAGCTATCTCAATTATCTGCGCCGGCATCACCGGCTCTATAATTTCTATTTCTATGAGCGTTTTTTAATTCCTCGTCTGGAATATGATGATTATTGCCGCTGGGCATCACAGCAGCTTGCCTCCTGCCGTTTTGGCGAGACGGTAGAGAATGTGTCTTACGACGACAGACAAAACCTTTTCAGAACAGAAACCGTGCTGACGGATGGCAGCAGCCGTTCCTATCTCGCGCATAATCTTGCGCTCGGCATCGGCACAGTGCCTTATTATCCGGCATGGGCGCAGCAAAATTCCGGCCTGATACTGCACAGCTCGCAATTCAACCATTACCGCGAACAATTGCAAAAATGCAAAACCGTCACTGTCGTCGGTTCCGGCCAGAGTGCGGCAGAATGTGTGCTGGCGCTCTATAGCGCTTTGACACCGGATATGATCAGCAATGGCGCTTCCATTCAGTGGATATCGCGCTCTGCTGGTTTTTTCCCGATGGAATATTCCAAACTCGGGCTGGAATATTTTTCGCCGGATTATATGCAATATTTCCACACAGTGCCGCGCGAAAAACGTCGCGACATTACCCGAAAACAGGGCCTGCTTTATAAAGGCATCAGCATATCAACCATCGCGGAAATCTTTGATCTACTTTATGAACGCTCTGTCGGCGGTGCGACAACCGGCCTGACACTGATCGCCAATTGCAATGTCAATAATGCTGAATACAGCCCACAAAACGGCGTGTTCCGTCTGTCTGTCAATAATCCGGAAAGTGGTGCCACCGGCATTTATGAAGCCGATGCTGTCATTCTTGGCACCGGCTATCATCATGTCTGGCCGAAATGGTTCACCCGTTTGAAAGATACAGTGCTGGCAACGGATGAAGACGGCGACATGCTTGTGGATGAAAATTTCTGCGCCGCACGCTGCGATGACGGCACAGGAAAAATCTTCATCCAAAATGCCGAAACATTTCACCACGGTGTGGGTGCACCGGATCTCGGCCTTGGTGCCTATCGTAATGCCACCATTATCAACCAGCTTTTAGGACAAATTCATTATCCGGTGCCGGTAAATTCATCATTCCAGCAATTCGGCCTTTGATAAGACCATAATTTCAGAGTCCAAAAACAGCGCCGCATTTTTATGCGGCGCTGTTTTAATAATTATCAGGCCTTCAGCAACGCCGACACATCCTGCACATTGCGGCAGCGCATCAATTGTGCCGGCGACAGAGACACAGAGAAACTTTCACTCAGCCGTGCCGCAATCAGTATCAGATGCTGCGGGCGCAATCCCAGCCCGATAAAATCTGCAGTCGCACAGACGGGTTGCGCCGCTTCCGGTTTCAGTACATCCAGATAAATCTCCAGTACCTTGCGCTGTGCTGGCGATATTTCCGGCACGGCCGGTTTTGTCTTCTCTGCTGGTTGCACCGCTTCGAGAATTTTACGGGCAGCAACACGATCCGGCTTGCCATTACGCGAAAACGGCAATTCATCAAGTTGCATAAAATGGGATGGCACATGAGATTGCGGCAGGCGTTCACGGGCAAAATCCCGCAAGGCGACTGACGATAATTGCGCCCCGCTCTCCACCACATAAACTGCGCCCAGCGTCGCCTCGCCCTGTTTTTGATCACCTATATCAACCACTATAATCTGCCGAAGCTGCGGATGTGTGATCAGCTCATTCTCCACATCTGGCAGCGACACGCGCACACCGCGTATCTTCACATAGCCATTGACGCGGCTGTCAAAAACAATCACGCCGTCATGGCGGTAGCGCCCGCGATCTCCGGTTTTAAAGGCCCGCAACTCTGTGCCCTTTTCATCGCTAATCGTCACAAAATCCGTCTGGATAATTTCGCCGCTTTCCAGATAGCCCAACGCCACATTCACACCGGCAGTGTGGATCCGCCCAGCAACACCGGCAGGGCAATGTTCGCCTTGTTCATCCAGTACGAAATAACTGTTTTCAGGCAGCGGGATACCATAAGGAATAATGTGCACATCCTCTGCTCTGATCTCATGCCAGATGCTCCAGATCGTCGTTTCCGTCGGCCCGCCAAGCGATACCAGCCGCGTTTGCGGCAGCAATTCACGTAACCCGGCAATAATCACCGGCTTGATATAATCCCCGCCCTGTGCAATCAGCCTCAGGCTTGTCAATTCATCCCCGCGCCTGCAGGCCAGCAGCATTTCCAAAATTGCCGGCACGGAACACCATAATGTTACCCGATGTTCGGCAACCAGCTGGTTCCAACGGATGGCATTCTTCTCCTCACCGGCTTCCGGTAACACCAATGTGGCACCGACCGTCAATGCGCCCAGAACATCAAAGACCGACATATCATGATGCAGCGGCGTAACAGAAATAAACACATCGCGCTCTGTCGCCTGCCAGTTTTCCAGCGTACAGGTGATTACATTATTGGTGGAGCGGTTGGTCAGCACCACGCATTTCGGCTTGCCAGTGGTACCCGATGTATAAAGATAATAGGCAGGACTTTCACTGAGCGAAAGCGTGGCAGGGCTAAGAGAAGGACTTGCCACAGGCTCTGCCGTCATCAAAACCTCAAACGTGACCACGGGGTGCGCGGTGGTCACATCTTCTGTACTAACCACCAGATCAGGACAGCAATTTTCGAGAAGATAATCCAACCGCTCCTGCGGTGATGCGGCATCAACCGGTACCCAGATTATACCCGATAATGCACAGGCAAGAACCATGGCCGTGTGTTCGGGACTGCGCGGCAGGCAAATAGCAACCACACTGCCCTGCGCCAGCCCCCGCGCCTGCAGACCGCCCGTGATGCGGCGCACAATGCCGCCAAGCTCTGCATAGCTGATACGCTGTTCTCCGCAAATCAGCGCAATCTCGTTGTTATCGGCATTAAAAATATGATCAGCAATACGACGCAGAAAAGGTGCATCCTGCGCTATCACCGACATATTGTTGAAACAATAATGGCTGAGATCAGTTATCGCCCGAATGCTCACTGCAAATTCACCGCTGGCGGCAATCTTATGCGCAGCTTTGCTCAGCGCCTGCAAAATATCCTGCACCATTGCCTGATCCAGCGCTTCACGCGCATAATCAATATCAAATACCAGATCACCGGCAGCATTGACTGAGAAGCGGATATCCATCGCCACCTGCGGCGTTTGCGTCTGTCCGCTATGCAAGTATGCCGAACTATCTTGCCCCAAAACGGGCCAAGATAAACCATTGGTAATCACGACCGGCAAAACCGGCAGGCTTCCGGTATTTTCAAACAATAAACGTGCGATATCTACACCCGAAAATGCGGGATGGCTGAGCCCTTCTAGCACATCCTGCTGTAAAACTGCCGCACGGGTGGCAAAATCGCCCTCTTGTTTCTGCCAGTTTACAGCAATAAAACTGGAATGATTGGCAAGCGTGGCGGTTATTTGTGGCGCAACAGGAATGCCGACACAAAGACTGTTT
This sequence comes from Brucella sp. TWI559, assembly GCF_039674265.1. Lineage (NCBI taxonomy): Bacteria > Pseudomonadati > Pseudomonadota > Alphaproteobacteria > Hyphomicrobiales > Brucellaceae > Brucella > Brucella sp. TWI559. The sequence goes on along the minus strand of NZ_JBDJNE010000015.1, from coordinate 48,230 downwards.
TCCTCTGTGCGGCAAGACAAAACTTCAAGCACAAGCGCTGTCAGCACCGAGTTTTTAAACAGGCCTTTACGTGCACCGACACGATTCAAGGCACTGAAAATTGCAGCCGGAATGACCATGCTTTCCCGCCTGTAGCGCGACTGCATGACCTGGTCGAGCGGCTTTCTCCAAGGCAGGCGCAGCGGCGCTTCAACCGCTTGCAATTTGTCTTTCCAGTAAGCGGCATCAGCATTGAGCTGCACATCATCATAATGCGCGGCCGCCGTTTCGTCATCCTGATCAGTCCCGCTTCCGCCTTCAAATAATTCACGCATCAGTTGCGCAATTGACCGGCCATCAGCGATCATGGCATCAAACCGCGCAAAGAGAATGTAATCTTCAGCCGCGCCCTCAAGTTTCGGCAGGCGGAACAGCGTGATCTGCCATGGCGCACGCTCCGCCCCTATAATCTCGTGGGCATAAGCTTCCCGTTGCTGCTCAATCCGGCAGATGGCTTCCGCACGGCTCAGACCACGATAATCAATCTCCTCCCAGTTGGCCTGCGCATCAGCCCGTATAGATTGCATGAATACTTGTGGCTCAATCCACGTGCGCAGGCAGGCATGGCGCTCTACCATCTCTTGCAGGCGGCATTTCAGAACTGCCGGATCAAAGATACCGCGATATTCACGAAATTCCTGCATTGCCACGCCGCCGAGCGGTACACTTTCACCCCGTCCCGCCAGATAAGCACGCTGCAATGCAGTCAAAGGCTGATGCTTCTTTTTCGGGGCTACAATCTGCACCGCTTCCAGATAATCAGGCACATCAGCCGCCTTGTCGAGACAGGCAATAAAATCATCAAACAAATCGCTTACCCATTGCGCAGGCAAAGCGTCCAGCCGGATATCCCAATTAACCAGAAGGCCGTCCTCATAAGCGGCCATCTGCACATCCAGCGCCACTTGTGATCCTTGCGAAACTGCCCAATCCATCACCCCGAAGACCTGCCGCACGGTATCGGAAAACAGTGCTCCACCTTCCAGATCAAGGGCTGCGGTAAACACCACCGGCGCCAGTTGCGGCCTGCCGTGATGTCGGGAAAGATCGCGCATCACATTGACACCGGAATAGGCGGAGTGTTCCATCTGGCTGATCAGCCGGGACTGCAGCTGTCGGCATAAATCCGCAAGTGTGGGCGCCGCATCCAGATCAATCTCTGCAATGAGAATATTGGCAAATTCACCGGCAATATTGCCGACATCCTCCACCAGCGGCAAGCGCCAGAACATCGGCACATTGAGACGGAATTGTCGGTCGCCGATCTTACGCCCCAAGGTCGTGGCGAACAGGCCGAGCATCATGGCTGCTGCGGTTACCCGGTAGCGGCGCGCCAGTTTTTGCAAGGACTGCCATTGTACAGCATCGATTTGCCGTGAAAGCCTGTGACTCTGCGGCTGGTCCATATCAGTACGTAAGGGCAAAGTCGGTGCAGGCGGAATGGTCGCAAGTCTGGCACGCCACCAGTTTTTATCACGCTCACGCGTCTTTTTCTGCGCGCTATCCGAACGATACCGGTCAAGCCAGTCAAAATATGTTGCGGCCGGCTGACAGACAGTTTCCGGTGCCTGATAAAGCGCCGCCAGATCATGCATCAACAGACGGAAAGAAGACGGATCAATGGCAATCATATCCGTATCAGCATGAAAGCGAAACTGCCCGTCATCCAGCAAAGTCAGAGAGAATCGTACCACCTGCCCCGAACGCAAATCGAGCTTCTGATGTGTCCAGATCTGCCGCTTTTTCTCCAAAAAGTCTTGCTTTTCGGATAAGGGTTGGCCGCGCAGATCATCAATTTCAAGCACCGGAAATTGTGGCGTGTCAGCGATTGTCTGCTGCCCGTCATCTGTTACGCGAAGTGCCATCATCGGATGCAGTTTTGCAAGGCGCTCAAGCGCCTGTTGCAGTCTGTCCGCATCAATGCCGCAACCGTTAAACTCGGTGTAAAGATGGGAGGCAACACCGCCGAGCATCGTCTGCGGTTCACGGCCGACAAAACAAGCCGCCTGCATCGAATTTAACTCTCTCAACATCGTGCCGTCTGCTGGATGGGTCATGATAATCACACTCGCCTCAAAAACTTGATTGCTTTATTCAAGTTATGAATATATGATGAAAATATTCAAGTTTTAATTTGACCTTTGTGCAGAACAAAACTGAATGGTCTCGCCGGTGCATAGCCTCTTCCAGCCGGAGATTTCCCAATAATGGATATGGGCAGGATATGCATGTCAGCGAAACGAAAACCGCTTATCCGCAAATTCTCAAACCAAAGAACCCGATTGCTTAGCGATAAATTGTGAGGGCGTTTCATTCCGATCTGAAATTTCTGCCCGATACCGCAGCCGGTTCACTCTGCGCTGCAGGTATTTTCCCCTTACATCCGTCACTGGAGTGTAATGAGCATGAGAACAAGTCACCTCAGAACCGATGTGTCTGAAGAACAATCTAATGTTAATGGCGAAAGGTTTTTCTCCTTTACGTCCGGAAATAAACAACTGTGCACCCGCGGTCTACACCGCGAAATTAACACCCCTGCAGAAAACGGTAGCGACACCAACAGTGTTTTTCAACGCACTATAAAAGCCGCATTGGGGGAAGCCCAAAAAAACGGACAGGATAATCCGGTCATTGTCGGCGCTATTCCCTTCAACCCTGCAGAACCATCCTGCCTTTTCATTCCGCAATCCTATGAATGGCACGATCTTGCCCCTGCCGTTTCTGTCGCCGCCCCTCGCATTTTAAAACCCACCGCACAGAAAAGCCTCCCCGATGAAGCCGGTTTCAAACGTGCAGTGGAACAGGCAATTGCCAATTTCCGCCTCAGCGATGTACGCAAAGCCGTGCTTTCCGTGATGCGTGAGATCACGTTCGAACAGGATATCGATACGGAGCAAATGCTCGCCAATCTGCGCGCACAAAACCGCGAGGGCTATCAGTTCAGCTTGTTATTGAATGATGGTGCGGTGCTTGTCGGTGTCAGCCCTGAACTTGTAATCCGGAAAAACGGCCGCAACATCATTTCCAATCCGCTGGCAGGTTCGGCAAAACGCATGCGCGATCCGCTTGCCGATCAGCGCAATGCGCAGCAACTCAACCACTCTGAAAAAGACCTTTATGAACACCGGTTGGTGATCGAGGACATCGCCGCCCATTTGCAACCGGTTTGCGATTGGCTGGATGTGCCGACGCGGCCTTCGCTGATCAGCACAGCCGCGCTCTGGCATCTTTCAACGCGCATTCACGGCACCATTGCCGATCCGTCACTGACAGCCTTGCAGCTTGCCTGTCTGCTGCATCCCACACCGGCGGTTTGCGGCTATCCGACCGAACGTGCCAGACGGCTGATCCATTTTATCGAACCTTTCGAGCGGCGCTTTTTCACCGGCATGGTTGGCTGGTCAGATGCACAGGGCAACGGGGAATGGGTGGTGACCATCCGCTGCGGCAGCGTGCGGCGCAATATTGTGCAGCTTTTTGCCGGTGCGGGCATAGTTGAGGCCTCCGACCCCGCCTCGGAATGGAACGAGGTGCAAACCAAACTCGGCACCATGCTGCGCGCTTGTGGCCTGGATAATTAGAGCACAGTGCAACCAATCGGGCGCACAAACTCACTCTGACGCGTTAAAAGCATAGCATAATTTCACCTTAGACTGGTTCAATTTTAAGGAATTATGCTCTGGTCCAAAACTTTTCGACTGGTAGAATAATGACAATTGAATTCACACGCTGGCCGCAGGAAAGAGCCGATCTTTATCGCCGCAAAGGTTACTGGATTGATCAGCCCCTCACCCGCATTCTCCAGAACCAGAGCCTGACACGACCGGATGCACCGGCCATTCTCTGCGGTGAGCGCTGCATCAGCTATGCCATGCTGGATCAGCTCTCCGGCAACCTGGCGACCCGCCTTCGCCTTGCCGGTATCAGCCAAAGCGATACTGCCTTGGTACAACTGCCCAATATTGCGGAATTTTACATCGTATTTTTCGCATTGCTTAAAGCGGGCATTGTACCGGTTAATGCGATTTACTCCCATCGCAGACTTGAGCTCGCCGCCTATACCAGCCAGATCAAGCCCAAACTGATCATAGGTGCCAAACAGCATGAGCTGTTTAAGGATCACCGCTTTCTGGAAGAACTGGATGCGGAAGGTCTGCGCCCGCAGCTCACACTGCTCGCCGGTGATGACAGCGATGCGCATGAAGCCAACCATCTCGGTAACTGGCTGCAAGAACCGGATGGCGACATCATTGCCCCGACGCTGACACCGACACCGGCGGATGAGGTTGCCTTTTTCCAGCTTTCCGGCGGCAGTACCGGCACACCCAAACTCATCCCCCGCACCCATAATGATTATGATTACAGTGTACGTGCCAGTGCGGATATCTGCGAACTGACACCGCAGACGCGATTTCTCTGCGCGCTGCCCGCAGCCCATAATTATGCCCTCAGCTCTCCCGGCGCACTTGGCGTCTTTCATGCCGGCGGCTGCGTTATTCTGGCGCCAAATCCTGAACCGCTTGGCTGTTTCACCCTGATCGAGCGCCACCGCATTGATATGGCTGCCCTTGTACCGCCAGCCGTGGCACTTTGGTTGCAGGCTGCCCCCGAGCATCAGGAAAAGCTGCATTCGCTCAGGCTGATTCAGGTGGGCGGTGCCAATTTTGCCGAGGTTCTGGCACGCAAAGTTCCGGAAATTCTGCACTGCCGGTTGCAGCAGGTTTTCGGCATGGCGGAAGGTCTGGTGAATTATACCAGAGCGGGGGATCATGACGAATTGGTCTTCACCACACAAGGCAGACCGATCAGTCCCGATGACGAAATCCGCATTACTGATGAAGATGGCAATGTGCTGCCTGATGGTGAGGCCGGTATGCTTGCCACACGCGGGCCCTATACATTTTGCGGCTATTATAACAGCCCTGAACATAATGCCCGTGTCTTTGACACGGAAGGTTTCTATTATTCAGGTGATATCGTTGAACGCAATGCGCAGGGTTATCTGCGTGTTGTCGGCCGTGTGAAAGACCAGATCAATCGCGGCGGTGAGAAAGTCGCCTCAGAAGAAATCGAAAATCTGATCATTCTGCATGATGATGTGACCCATGCTGCCCTTGTGGCGATGGATGACGAGCTTCTGGGCGAAAAGAGCTGCGCCTTTGTCGTCTCCCGTAACCCACAACTGAAAGCACCTGCCCTGCGCCGTCATCTCGCAGCACTGGGTATCGCCGAATATAAATTGCCGGATCGCATTCAGTTCATCGAACATTTGCCGCTCACACCTGTCGGTAAAATCGACAAGAAACATCTGCGTTCGCTTCTCGCACAAAATGCCAGCGCGGTCTGAGCGCTAAGCGTGAAAGCAGCTTAGCGCTGAACTTAAACTTCCCGTATCACTATCAGAAAGCCAGTTATGACAATTCCTAAAATTGCTGATTATGCAATTCCGCTGCCTGCGACCTATCCCGCCAATAAAACTGCATGGACCATCAATCCATCCCGCTCGGTTTTGCTGATCCATGATATGCAGCGCTATTTCCTGCGTTTCTATGATGCGGAAGGCACATTGATGCAGACTTTGGTGCATAATCTGGTGCGCCTGCGCCAATGGGCAAAAAGCCATAACATCCCCGTCATCTATACCGCCCAGCCCCATAATCAGTCCGCTGAAGACCGCGCTTTGCTGAACGATATGTGGGGGCCCGGTCTTACTGTGGCAGAGCCGGAAGCGCAGCAGATTATTGATGAGTTGGCACCGGACAGCAATGATCTGGTGCTGACCAAATGGCGTTACAGCGCTTTTCAGCGCTCCACCCTGAAACAGCAAATGAAAGATTGGAACCGCGACCAGCTGATTATCGGCGGGGTCTATGCCCATATCGGCTGTATGATCACGGCGGTTGAAGCTTTTATGAGCGATATACAGCCTTTTTTGGTGGGCGATGCGGTAGCAGATTTTTCCGAGGATGAGCACCGGCTCGCGCTAAAATATGTCGCCACACGCTGCGGTTGCGTGTTCGGGACCGATAATCTGGTTAAGGAGCCTGCCACAGGCACCACCCGCAACTGGCTGCAGCAGCGTGTACTGCAACTGGTCGAGGATGCCAGCGAGTTTGACGCCGATGAAAACCTGATTTTTTACGGGCTGGACTCGCTCAAAGTCATGAAGTTTTCTGCAGAGCTGAAAGCGCGCAGGCTGGACATCAGCTTTGAGGAACTGGCGCGTAACCCCACCCTGACAGCGTGGTGGGCACTGATTGAAAAGCATCAAAAGGCAGCCTGAAAATGAGCCTTCCGGATATCAGTAAATACGGCTCTTTTGCTGGCAAGCGTGTCATCATCACCGGTGCTGCACAAGGCATCGGGCGCTGTATTGCCGAACAATTTATACGTCAGGGTGCCCGTGTCACCGGCATTGACTGCAAAGCTGCGGATCAGAGCAGCGGCTGCGGTTTCCGGTTGCTGCAAGCCGATATTGCCGATGCGGCAGCGGTGAAAAAACTCTGCGATTATCTGAAAGCAGAAGATGATACGCTGGATATATTGGTCAATGTTGCAGGTGTTTTGAAATCCGGCACCACAGAGAGCCTTTCCGCCGATGACTGGAAAACCTGCATGGATGTGAATGCCAGCGGCGCATTTTACATGCTGCATCACTGGGCGCCGGTCTTTCGCAAGCAAAGACACGGGGCGATTGTCAATGTTGCCTCCAATGCCGCTCATGTGCCGCGCATCAATATGGCGGCCTATTGCGCCTCTAAAGCGGCAATGGCCAGCCTCAGCCATTGCGTCGCTCTGGAACTTGCACCCTATGGTGTGCGCTGCAATGTGGTTTCCCCCGGCTCCACCCGCACGCCGATGCTGGCAGGCATGTTGCAGAACAGTTCCGGTGAGCAGCAGCTGATTGACGGCCTGCCGGCGCAGTTCAAACTTGGCATACCGCTCGGCAAAATTGCGGTACCGGATGACATTGCCAATGTTGTGCTGTTTCTGGCCTCTGATCTGGCAGGGCACGTGACCATGCAGGATATTGTTGTAGACGGAGGAGCAACCCTTGGCTGCTGACGGACATCCCCCTGCTCGACCGGACACGCAACCGTTTAGCCTTGCGCCATGGCCGGAGCTGGCCGGAGATACCAGCCTGTTTATGTGCCGCTATCCCTGCCATGATCTGCCCCTGAACCCGGATTTTCAGGATATGGAAGCCGTGACTTTACCGGATACATTTAAGGCTTTTACCCCGCGCCGCAAAGCAGAATTTATTGCAGGACAATGCTGCGCCCGTGAAGCACTGCGCACAATAACCGGTGTGGTTGCTACCCCGCACCGCGCTGCCAATCATGTGCCGGTATGGCCGAAGGGCGCGACAGGCTCCATCTCCCATTGTGACGGCTATGCCCTTGCCATTGCCGCACAAAATGCCCGCTATTGCGCTATCGGCATTGATATTGAAACACTGCAAACTGAAGACGAGGCAGCAAAAATTGCCGCTCTGGTTTTAACGCCGGACGAAATACAACGCCTGCCACAGCAGGGCAAAGGCCTTGCCGTCACCACAGCCTTTTCAGCCAAAGAGAGTCTTTATAAAGCGCTCTACCCGCAGACAGGCCGTTTCTACGGATTTTATGCGGCCGAAATGACAGCAGATTTCAGCAAGGGCGCAGGCCGGTTAAGGCTCACAAAAGACTGGTCGCAACACTGGCGACGTGGTCAGGAAATTGCTGTACACCTACATTTCATGCAAAATTTTGTGCTGACATGCGTAGCTCTGCCTTCTGGTTCTGTATAAATTATTACAATATTTAAAACATTTATAATCCGGTAGCATATCCTTATGACAGTCATTTTTGCTGGCTTTAATTCATTTCGCACAAAACTGGTATATAAGTTATTCGAATACCACGATGACGCAGTCCTGTGACGGTCATTTGCCTGTTCTAAAAAACTAGAGAATATATGATGAGTGCCATAAAATCAGCCCGTGGCCGGCCACGGCGGGAAATCACGCGGACGCAAATTGCAGATGCCGGAATTGCTATGGGACTGCCAAAGATTTCTATCGTCGGTGTTGCAGCAGCACTTAGCCTCAGTCATATGACGCTTTACACATATGTATCTTCTTTAGATGAACTCAAACAGTTAGTTGCCAGCGAAATTTTCCTACGCTGGCAGCTTCCTGCCCCACATGATGAGCCACTGGAAGAATACATGGAAACTTTCGGTGCTTGTATGTGGCACTTTGTGGAAAGACATCCGGGCATCGCACCTTATTTACTGCGTGAAGATTTGATCACATCAGATATGATTTCAAAAATTCAAAACCACCAAAAATTATTAGTGCAATCCTATAATCTTACAAATGAGCAAGCTCAGTGGCTTTTCCAAACTGTCGCGCATGTGTGTGTTTCTGTTGCTGATACGCTTATTCCCAAAGAAGAAATGAACCAAAACAGTGCTCATAGAGAAAACAGCGAAATTAAAAATAAATACACGCTAGGTGTCAAAGCTTTAATTATTGGTTCTTTATCCATGATATCGGAAAATTAATGCACTCTTATTCGGCATCAACACCTTTGAAACAAACGTAGCTTATTTCGGCTCATCCTAGGTCGTGCACTCATAAATAGTCTAGCTATTTGAATGGATTAGTGATTCAAAGGTCTCGGATTTGGAGATCTTTGATGTCACGTCGCCGCTATGAACTTACAGAACGCGAATGGTCGATTATTGCGCCGCTGTTGCCATGCAAACCGCGTGGTTTACCCCGCGTCGATGATCGCATGGTACTCAATGGCATTCTATGGCGCTTCCGCACAGGATCGTCATGGTCTGAAATCCGTGAGCGCTATGGTGTTGCAACGACTTGCTACAACCGGTTCGTTCGTTGGCGACGTGCTGGTGTCTGGGGTCGACTGCTGGAGGCCGTCTCTCAAGCCTATGACGGTGATATCGTGATGATCGACAGTACCTGTGTCCGCGTTCACCAGCACGGAGCCACAGGAAAAAAGGGGATGCCAACGATGGTTGCATGGGACGTTCCCGTGGCGGTTGTGTTACAAAAATTCGATTTGAACGAAGTGCGGCTTAACTCTGGACACAGTTATGCCGCGAGTGCTTCGAACTGTTGTTTGATAGAGAGTGCTTTTGCAGCTGAAAAGATGCCTTGTTGCTTGTGCATCATGTGAATGAGTTCGATGCCAGAGAGCGTGATGTTGGCTGAGATTTCTGACTTGAAACCAAGCACGGAGCGTGTGCGTCGTTTGATGCGGCGATGATCCTGCTCAATGCTGTTGTTCATGTATTTGCTGGAGCGAATGGCAATCGGTTTGCCAGCCTGTCGAAGCCGGCTCTCTGTATCCCATTGCAATATAGCTATTCTGTTGGTCTGGCTTCCATCGATGGTAATTCGCTCTGGTCTGCGGTGACGGGCCAGAGCTTTGCGCAGAAATCGCTTGGCAGCGCTCAAATCACGTTCCTTGCTGAAATAGAATTCAACCGTATCACCGTTGCTGTCTATCGCACGGTACAGATACAACCAATCGCCTTTCACCTTGAGTAGAGTGAGAAGCGCAATTGCGCTTCTCCTCTCCGAACCGTACGTGCACCTTTCAACGCATACGGCTCTCCATTCAGCCTTGGCCCATGGCTATAGCAACATCATGATAGCATGAGGTGATGGTGTTACGAGTTTCAATCCGGAAGATGTATGGAGTTATCTCCGGATTCCGCTACCGGAACTCCGCCTTTGGACTTGAGACCAGACGGCGCAGTGCCTTGCCAACACGGCTCCCTAGACTTCCCCTTCAAAAGTGGAGGGCTTCTGTTAGACAAGACTGACAGGAGACTTAGAATTGAAGCAGCGAGAATTTACAGAAGATTTCAAGCGCGAAGCCGTTCGGATTTTAACGACGAGTGGTCGAAGCATGTCGTCGGTTGCTGAGGAGCTTGGGATTGGTAAGTCAACGCTTGACCGTTGGCGGCGCAATTTTGCTGAGAAATATCTGCTCTCCGATCCGCATGAAGACATGGGCCAGGAGCTTGCCCGGCTTCGTAAAGAAAACGAACTTCTGCGACACGAACGTGACCTACTAAAAAAAGCGACAGCCTTCTTCGCTCGAGTTGAGGCGGATAAGAAAACAGTCCGGTGAACTGTTTTCCCACCGAACAGTCGATGACGTTTGCGTTCATCGACACGGAGAAGGCCCATATGTCTCTGTCACGGCTGTGCGCTTTCACCGGCGTCAGCATCAGCGGTTATTATGCATGGAAGCATCGTTTGCCCAGTCGTCGCCAACTCGACGATATGATCATCCTGGCTCACATTCGTAATCAGTTTGAGCTGTCACGTGAAACTTATGGCAGCCCTCGAATGCATGTTGAACTGAATGAAGAAGGATCTGGCGATAAGTGCTTTAAAGAGAGCTATTGCAATCCGGCAACCAAAGCCGGGGCTGATCCAGCACTCGGACAGGGGAAGCCAATATGCCAGTTATGAGTATCGCAAAATCCTCAAAGCTCACAAAATGCTTCCATCCATGAGCGGCAAAGGAAATTGCTATGACAATGCAATGGTGGAAACCGTCTTCAAGACCATCAAATCAGAACTGATCTGGCGCACTGTATTCCAGACCAGAAATGACGCAATCAAAGCCATTGGCGAATACATTGACGGACTCTCAAATCCTGTGCGCAGACATTCTGCACTCGGGTATAAATCGCCGATCAAGTTCGAGATGATAGAACGTAAATTATTGGCAGAACCTCTCCACTAAATCGGGGTAAGTCCATTCTGCAACAGACCGGATTATGATAGGATATGAACAAGTGCGCAATTGCCCGGCAAAATGACACTGCCAACAAATCTGACCCGCTTATGATGAAAACTCGAAAAAAACTATCAGTATGAAACGATAGGGTTTATTCAGCGTTTTGAAAATTAAACCCAGTTTTTATTTCACTGGTGTGACTGACTCTAAAAGCCATCTCTCGCGGTATCTTCCGCTTTATAAGAAGCAAATAATACTTTGCCTTCCATTCGCAATCATATGTTGATTTGGTTACGATTGTCTAGTCCTAGAGCCGTTTTGACCCGAATTCCATTGCCCAAGGCAAAAAACATTCGGCCCCTGTTTGTGAGACGTATCGTTGAGTGCCCGGATACAAGCTCAGGCAAAAAGCCGCCTCCAAAGACCGACCAGCTTTGGTGATAATTCGCACCTCCTTTGAAGGCAGGGCCTACCCTATAGATCTGACCGTCGTTCTTTATCTTGCCCCCAACCCAATTCTTAAACGTCCTCCTGTTGCTGCAGCGTCGCGCCTTTTTCGATATCGTTATCGCATAATGGCAATATGTTCGATGGATGAGATTGGTTCAGCATTCGCACAGGCAATGAAGTCGGTCCTCTTCGCACAGCTTACGTTTTGAATGCGCTGACACAATGTTGTCGGAGGAGATGACCCGCAAAATACGCTTTCACAGCAAGACGTCAGGAAACGCATTGCTAAAGAGCCCCAATCGAAGCGTTCCAATATCTTAACCAAAACCGATTGGCTGGTGATTCCTCCACAGCGGAACCGCAGAGCAGAGCTTGAGATTTGCTCAAACAAACGCCCATAAACGGGTATGCGTTGAACTGATTCCGATAGACTGCCGTCTATTTTCGACAAAACTCATAAGTTTCAATGTGATAGATGAAAACCGATTCGTAGGAAGGCAAACAATGAAATGCCTAAATTGCGTGGAGTAACGCTTTGTTAACAGAGCCTCTTGCGACAAAATAAGAATCGGACATAATGACGGTATTCAGGCGGTATTAGTTCCAGTGCCGTCACTAGGGACCTTAAGGTAATGAATATCGCAAATTCGACAGCACCGATGTCGTTCGACGACATGATATTGATGCAAGGGCGCGAAATATCGCACAAGCTCAATTTGCTGCGCCATGAAAACTTCCCTCCGGATGCGCGCAAGCAGTTGCGGCAATTTTCTATGGCTGAAGCTGCGTATTTTCTTGGTGTATCTCCGAGCAATCTCAAAAAGCTTCATCTGGAAGGCAAGGGCGTTGAGCCTACCATCCTTTCCGGCGGACGCAGAGCCTATTCTATCCAGCAGATGCAGGAACTGCGCCATTGGCTTGATCGAAATGGTCGTGCTGAGGTTAAGCGTTATGTACCGCATCGGCGCGGTGATGAGAAGCTCCAGGTCATTGGTGTTGTGAATTTCAAGGGCGGCTCGGGTAAAACAACGACTGCCGCGCATCTGGCGCAGCATCTTGCCCTCACCGGCCATCGTGTTCTGGCTATTGATCTTGATCCGCAGGCATCAATGTCAGCCTTGCATGGCATTCAGCCGGAACTCGACAATTTCCCATCGCTCTATGAGGCCATTCGTTACGACTCCGAGCGCAAGCCGATCCGTGACATCATTCGTCAAACGAACTTTCCGGGGCTTGATATCATTCCTGCAATGCTTGAGCTGCAGGAATATGAGTATGATACACCGCTTGCCATGCAAAACGGCGGGGAGGGTAAAACCTTTTTTAGCCGTATTGCCATGGCGCTGGCGGAGGTCGATCAGGATTACGACGTCGTTGTGATCGATTGTCCGCCGCAGCTTGGTTATCTCACGCTCACCGCCCTTTCAGCGGCAACATCGGTTCTGATTACGGTTCATCCGCAAATGCTCGACCTCATGTCGATGTCGCAGTTTTTGCTGATGCTTGGCGATATTCTCAAGACCGTCCGTCAAGCAGGTGGTGCCGTGCATCTCGACTGGTTCCGATATCTGATCACCCGCTATGAGCCAACAGATGTGCCTCAGGCGCAGATGGTTGGCTTCATGCAAAGCATGCTGGCATCCCATATGCTCAAGCATCAAATGCTCAAATCAACGGCAATCTCGGATGCAGGCCTTACCAAGCAAACGCTTTACGAAGTTGAGCGCTCGTCCATGAACCGCGGAACTTATGATCGCGCCATGGAAGCCATGGAGCTGGTAAACTCGGAGATACGTGGGCTTATACATGAAGCCTGGGGACGTTAGACTGCCGTCTAATTTTGAAATAATGAAGTAAAATCAGTCTTATGCCTGGTTTGAGGATATGAGAATGGCACGAAAGAACATATTTGAAAGCGTCATGCGCCCGGAAGCAACGGAAGAACAGCCCGAAGCCCCCGTAGAAAGCGTGACTCGTCGTTTCGGTGCCGCAAAGTCTCTCTCCGCGTCTATTAACGAACTCGCAAAGCAGGCTGCACAGAAGCTGGATGGTGAAACGATCGTTGAACTGGACCCGGCAGTTCTTGATGTTTCTTTTATAGCGGACCGTCTGCAAGAAGCGAACGATCAGGAATATGCCGAGCTGCTGGAAGCCATTCGGGAAAGAGGGCAGGACAGTCCAATTCTTGTTCGCCCTCACCCGCAGACCAGCGGCCGCTATATGATCGTTTTCGGTCATCGTCGCGCCCGTGTCGCTCAAGAGCTCGGTATCAAGGTCAAGGCCGTCATCAAGCCACTGGAAGATCTTGAACATATTCTGAGCCAGGGGCAGGAAAATTCAGCCCGTGCCAATCTCAGCTTCATTGAACGCGTACTGTTTGCAGCGCGCCTTGAAGCGATGAATTTTGATCGCGAAGCGATACAGGCAGCCTTGTCGGTAGATTATCAGACCTTGTCGAAGATGCTGACAATCCCGCGGTCTATTCCCGAAGATATGCTGGTGGCCATTGGGCCTGCAAAGGGTATTGGACGGGATCGCTGGCTGGAATTGCGCAAGCTGATCGAAATGCCCGGCAAAGCGGATGCCGCGCGTGAACTGATCGCAACAGATGCTTTTAAAAATGCGCAGTCTGCCACACGCTTTGAGCAGCTCTATGGCTATTTGAAAGGGGCACGGCAAAACAAGCCTGTCACAAAGGCTGCTTCGCGCGCTGGAATCACATGGGCACCAGACGACAAGAGCATCAGTGTCGTGGTCAAAAAAACAGGTAAAACGGCCACACTGGCGCTTGGTGCCGCAAATGGACAACGTTTTGCTGAATGGATTTCCCGTAATCTCGATACGCTTTATGCGTCATTTCGGGATGAGGAAAAGTGAGTGCGTAAGCGTAATCCCAGTTCGGACAAGCACATAACCTATTTCAGAACTGGCCAGTATAAAGTTTTCATCGCATCGCCCAGATATCAAGAGGCAGTGCATTTAAAAAATTCAGGGAAACTTATCCCTGTCTTCTGAGTAGCGGGTAAGATTGAGTTGGATGCAAGTGATGGTCATTTGCACGAACGATCGAAAAGGAAACCGAAGCAAAAGAAAAAGGCCCCCAAACGTCGCCGCGTGGAAGCCCTTCTCATTGGTTTAGCAGCTAGAGAATCGCAAATCTACGAATCACTGTCAAGTGTAATTAGCGTCATTTTGGCGGTTGAATTTCTTTTGCCTTGTGGAAGGTGGAAGAAAATGGAGTCTCAATTCGGCTTGACGCCCTTTGGTCGTCAAAGGATGACTCATGCCTTGCTGACAATGCAGCAAAAGGCACGGGAAATTCCTGAAGGTTCAGCTGTCGATAAATGGCAGCTTCATCGTTGGCTCTGCGAAGGCAAGAGCATTCTTGGTATCAGTGACCGCACGCTTGCAGTTCTTGCAGCGCTGCTATCCTTTTATCCTGAGAATATTTTGAGCGAAACCAATGGCCTCATTGTGTTTCCTTCCAACAAACAACTCGCCTTGCGCGCCCATGGCATGGCCGATGCAACCTTACGCAGACATCTTGCAGCGCTGGTCGATGCAGGTCTTGTTGCGCGCCAGGACAGCCCCAATGGCAAACGCTATGCCCGCCGTACGAAAACAGGCGATGTCAAACTTGCTTTTGGTTTCTCTCTTGCCCCACTGCTTGCACGCAAAGACGAAATTGAAGCTGCCGCCGAAAAAGTCAAAGCCGATAAGACCCTGCTACGCGAATTGCGTGAGCAGCTAACTTTGCTACGCCGCGATATAGCCAAAACACTTGAATATGCCGTCGAACAAAAACTGGACGGATCATGGACTGATATCAGTACAGTTTTCAGAACTGTCGTGGACACAATTCCGCGCCGTGCCAGTGCACAAGAACTGCTTGTTTTAATCAAGAAGCTGAATGAAATTTACGCCACTGTTGATAACGCTCTGAAAAACAACGAAAAAAATCAAAATATGAGCGGCAGAGAGTCTCAAAATGAGCGGCAATATTATGAATCAAAACCAGATTCCTATATTGATAGAACCGTTGCAAACATGAGAACTAAACAGTGTTCCTCAACTGACAAACCGTTACCAGAAAGGACTGTCTCGCTTGATTTCGTCCTACGAGCCTGTCCTGAAATAACATCCTATACTCAACAACCGATTACTCAATGGCAGCATCTTGTAGATGCAACCGATAAAGTTCACGGGTTTATCGGCATCGATACCCGACTGCATCAATTCGCTCTGAAAATTTTAGGAAGAGAAAACACAGCCATTGTTATTGCTTATCTCCTACAGCGATATGGCGAAATTCGCTCCATCAGCGGTTATCTGCGTATCCTGGTGGAAAAGGCCGCTGAAGACGGATTTTCTGTAAGAGCTTTGATGAGCAGCGCTCTGCACGGCAAACATCGTGATATGCAAGCACAACTGCAATGAAAAAGGCGTCAGAGTTCTCCCTGACGCCCGAAATAGACAAAAAAACTGCTTAAGACTGTGTGTCTATAACAGCCTTGTTATCGTCCTTGGTTTTGACCAGCGAAACCACAATACCAGCGCCCAGAATGGCAAAGGTAATACCAAGCGACCATGCTGGCGGGAATTTCTCCCAGCCCATCAGGTCTGCAATGAACATCTTGGAGCCAATGAAGATCAGCAGAATGGACAGTGCATATTTGAGATAGGCAAAACGATGCAGAATAGCCGACAAGGCAAAGAACAGCGCTCTGAGGCCAAGGATTGCAAAGATATTGGAGGTATAGACGATGAACGGATCGGTGGTGATTGTGAACACAGCTGGCACTGAATCGACTGCAAAAATCAGATCGGCAAATTCGATCATGACCAGCGCCAGAAAAAGCGGCGTTGCAAAGCGCAGCATCTTACCCGTTTTGCTATCCTTGATGCGCACGAAAAATGCATTGCCATGCAGCTCATCCGTCACACGCATGTGTTTGCGGGCAAAGTGAAGAAGCGGGTTACGGCTTAGATCAGGCTCTTCATCATCACCAGAGAAGAGCATCTTGATCCCTGTGCCAATCAGGAAGATCGCAAAGAGATAAAGAACCCAGTGATAATTTGCGACAATTGTGGCACCCAGACCGATCATGATGCCGCGCAGGATGATAACGCCAAGAATACCCCAGAACAGCACGCGATGCTGATATTTTCTCGGGATTGCAAAGAAGCTGAAGATCAGCGCAATGACAAAGATATTATCAAGCGCCAGCGTCTTTTCGACCACAAAGGCCGTGAGATACTGTGCTGTCGCCTCGCTGGTCATCTGCCACCAGACGAAACCGGAGAAAGCCAGGCCAAGCGTTATATAGAACGCTGACATTTTGAGGCTTTCGCCAATCTCGATCTCATGGTCTTCTTTGTTGAAGACACCAAGATCCAGCACCAGAAGTGCAAGAACAATGCCGATGAACACCAGCCACATCCAGAGCGGTGTTCCCATAAAGAGTGTTGTGAAAATTTCCATTTCCGACCTCTGTTTCATTTAACAAGGTCGGCGAGGATATGACCGGGCTGACCTCGAGCTTACTCGAAGTGGTCCGACATCACGGTTTCAAGGAAACCGCCAGAGGGGCCCGGTCCACACTGTTTAAATAGAAATCGAAAGTTTGGTTTCAAGTCTCAAGAGATTTTTTTTCAGATTGAGTGCCCAGCCGAAAATCCTCATCGTCAAAAGCTTTGACGATCAGCTCTTTCGGGCATGTGTTCGCTATCATGCTGGCCAATAGAATTCGTGCCTGTCCGGGGCGCAGGGTTTGCGAATGGATCGCACCGGCTGTAACCAGATCAAAACCACCGCCACCGCCGCCATAGCCTGCCACCAGCACACCTGTTGGAACGCGGCTTGAAACCACGACCGGAATATTATGCTTTGAGCATTGCTTCACGGCTTCAACGATAGCCGCGTTGGCATTGCCTGAACCAAGCGCTGCAAGGATGATGCCATCTGTGCCTGCTTGTATGCTGGCCTGAATATGCAGATCATCACAGCCGGGATGAATGGCAACGATGTCGATACGTTTGCCAGCGACCGGCGCGGGGAGGTGAATGCCGTCGGGTGTTTTAAGCGCGCGCACCGATCTGAAAGCGTCAGCGTGGTCACTGCTGTATTTGAAAGCACCCCATGCAGGAACAATCCGGCCACCAAAGGCAATCACCACGCCCTTATCCCTGCTGGCAGGATCAGCGGCAAGGCGGATTGCTGTGGCCAGATTGGCAGGACCGTCAGCATCGGGATGATCAGCTGTAAATTGTGCGCCTGTGAAAATGACTGGCTTGGAAATATGCCGTTGCAGATGAACAAGAAGGGCGGTCTCTTCCATGGAATCCGTGCCATGAAGCACAACAATGCCGCTGATTTGCGGGTCGTCGAGCTGCACTTGAACGGCATCGCTAATGGCCTGCATATCGATGAGCGTCAGGCTTGAAGAATCCTTGGCCATCAGATCAATTGCACGCAGGCTGGCATCACGCCCTGCAAGAGTTGCGAGCAGATCTCCGCCGTTCAGCGTCGGTGTGCTTGCCCCGTCTTCCCCGCGCTTGCTTGCAATAGTTCCACCGGTGGCGATAATCGCCACCAATGGTTGGAATTGCGTCTTATTCACTCTGCCCCTCACTTGTCAGCATGGCCCGCCTCGGCTGCGCGTTCGGCTGCCAGACGATAGATTCGGTCACGCAGACAATACCAGCCAATAACCAGCGCAGGTACAATGATAATCATCGAACCGATGGTATATGAGCCAATAGGATAATCGAAGGCCATCAGCACCAGAACGCCGAACAAAAACAAAAGCGTGAGAATGCCGGTGTAAGGTGCGCCGAACATGCGGAAGTCCGGACGGGCGATTTCACCCTTGCGCGAAAGAGACCAAAGCTTGAGCTGGCACAGGATAATCACGCCCCAGGCGGTGATAATCCCCAGTGAAGCCAGATTAAGTGCAATCTCGAACGCTGCCGCCGGAACAAAGGCGTTGAGCACCACACCAAGCGCGGTCACTGCGGCGGTGACAGCGATGCCGCCATAGGGCACGCCATTTTTGTTCATTTTGGCAAGAGACGCAGGTGCTGAACCGGAAACAGCCATCGAGTGGAGAATGCGTCCGGTTGAGTAGAGACCGGCATTGAGGGATGACAGAACCGCAGTGAGAACCACAAGGTTCATGATAATATCAGCACCCTCGACGCCAATTTTACTGAAGAAGGTGACAAACGGGCTTTCTCCGCCCGAATAAAGCGTGTGAGGAAGCAGCATGGTGAGAAGCAGGACAGAACCGACATAGAAAACCAGCAAGCGGAAAACGACTGTTTTAATCGCGCCTGGCATGATCTTGCGTGGATCTTCTGTTTCGCCAGCCGTGGTGCCAATCAGCTCAATCGAGGCATAGGCGAACACGACACCTTGTATAATGACAAGTGCAGGCAATATCCCGTTGGGGAAGAAGCCGCCGCTCTCACGAATAAGATGGAAACCCGGCTGATGACCATCAATTGGTGTGCCGGTCACGACAAAATAAATGCCGACAATCAGGAAAATGACAAGCGAGAGCACTTTGACAAGGCTGAACCAGAATTCCAGCTCTCCAAAGACTTTGACCGAGAGCAGGTTCATCGAGAGCACAATGATGAGCGCGGTCATCGCAAACACCCACTGGTCAATGCCTTCGAGCCATGGAACATAATGCTTGAAGAAATTCATGTAGAGCGCGACAGCGGTCACGTCCGCAATTGATGTCATGGCCCAGTTGAGCCAGTACATCCACCCCGCTGCAAAAGCCATTTTTTCGCCGTAGAACTCGCGTGCATAGGAGACAAAAGAGCCGGAGCTCGGGCGATGCATGATCAACTCGCCAAGGGCGCGCAGTACCAGAAATGCGAAAAAGCCGCACACAGCATAAACAAGCACCAGTGAAGGGCCGGCCTGTTCCAGCCGTCCGCCCGCGCCAAGAAACAGACCCGTACCAATGGCACCGCCAATGGCAATCATCTGGATCTGACGTGGTTTAAGCGCTTTGTGATAGCCGCTGTCTTCTTCTTTGTAGACTTCACATTCAGATGGCGTCGCCTTGATAAATTCCGTTGTCATCGCTCCTCCCTGAGAGCCAGATTTTCTATGAAGAAATAGCTTTGATGAAATGCTTTCGACGATGGACCGTTGCGTTTTTGATATTCTGTAATGCTGTATGACAAATTTCTGAAGCTCTTAACGCATATCAGAAATCGGCAGTCAAGCAGGCGCGGGAGCGGATGTTTTTGATGAATTGCAGGGCGTGGGGCAGCTGGAACTTAGGGTCCACTGCGTCACTGCTATAAAAATTATACAGTAGATTCAGAATTTTAAATTCGGTTTTATGCCTTGGTATGCTCTGTCAGAACACGGCATAAATCACTCCGAGAACGAGCTGTTTTACATTATTTTTCTTTTGCAATAATCGTGGTCACAGCCAGTTCGACCTGTCCGAGATGGTTTTGCATGGCAAGCCGTGCCCGCTCCTGAGAGCCGGATTTGATCGCTTCAGCGATCTGGCGATGTTCAATATTGGACGCGGTGCGCCGACCAGCCATCAGATTGACGAGTTCCGACTGGCGCGAAAGGGCATCGCGCGCATCTGCTACGATATTGGCGAAAACCGTATTGCCGGAAGCTGTAGCAATCATGCTGTGAAATTCGGTGTCGAGAAGAACCCATTTATGAAGGTCCGTCTGTCTGTCCATGCGCTCACAAATATCGAGGATTTTTTCGATCTGATCCTGCGTATGGCGTGTTGCGGCCCAGCCTGCTGCGGGCACTTCAATAAACGGACGCGCCTCAATAAGATCACTCGCCGAATAGCCGCCATAACTTAATTCCGGGCCCGGTGAAGATTTCAGCACATAAGTGCCGCTTCCGGTGCGGGTGTGGGTGAGGCCCAGCGTTTGAAGCGAGCGCAGTGCTTCGCGCACGATTGGACGACTGACGCTGTATTTTTCCGCGAGCTTGGCTTCAGAGGGAAGGCGTATTCCGATCTGCAGGCGTCCGGTCGTTATGGCTGACCGTATATCCTCAAATACGATTTCAGCAGCATTTTTTCGGTTAACCGGCGTACTATTGGATACCCAGTCAATCATGATGCTCACTCCTCCGCTTTCACGCAACTTGTCTAACAGCTAGGCAATTTGTGAAATCAAGGCAACAGCTGTTTTAGGTATAATGCGGGTTGGCAAGCACATGTACAAAGGCGCAAAGCGGTTTTCGGGTAAGATGCAGGCTCATAGCGCGCTGCGATCTGATTGAAACGAAGTCGCACGTCATCTCGATAGAGCCTATGCGTTAAGAAAATATCAGCGTTGTAAGCTGTGATAGCGTCCTTGATGATAGATCAGAGGTTCGCCACTGCCGGTCACGATTTTGAGTGCACGACCAATAACAATCGCATGGGTATGGCGCGTGATGACGTCTTCAACTTCGCAATCAATGGAAGCGAGTGCACCTTTGAGCGCCAATGCACCGCTTGCAAGCCTGTACCATTCGGCGCCTTCATAGCGGCGTGCACCCTTTTCACCGTTCCGGCCTGCAAAACGATCGGCGATGGCCTGTTGCGCATCGGATAAAATATTGAGGCAGAAGCAACCTTCAGCATTGATTACCGGCCAGACAGATGCAGTGAGATTGATATTGACGATGATGGTGGGCGGTTCAACGGACAGTGCTGTCGCAGATGTCACCGTTGCCCCCGTTTTGGCTTCGCCGGTGCCAACACTCACAACACAGATGCCGGCAGCAAGCTGCCGCATCGCAGCTTTGAGTTCATCCGCTGTGGCCATTGCGCCGGGCGCATCGGGCGTTTCGAAATTCAGTCTGTCTGGATGTGCCATTATTCATGCCAACCGGAAAACCTGCGGGGCAGGCTTTCTGGCCTTTGTTTTGGGGGAGGCGTATCGTGTCTATCTTATACCGGGTATCGGTGAGTATGGCTCATGGATACCCGGTTAAACTTGTGTGCTGCGTGAGCACCTTAGTGCCTTGGTGTCATGCCTGGCCGCGCAATATTGAGATGTTCGCGTAATGTCGAGCCACCATACTTTGTGCGGAAAAGCCCACGCTCCTGAAGGATCGGCACGACCTTTGTGTTGAAATCTTCAAGACCGCCGGGGAAATATGGAGGCATCACATTGAAGCCATCGGCAGCTTTGCCTTCAAACCATTCCTGCATGCGGTCGGCAATCTGCTCGGGCGTTCCAAGCACAATATGGTGGCCACGACCGGCCGCGACGCGAAGCGCAAGGTCACGGATGGTGAGATTCTCGCGGCGCGCCAGATCACGCAGAAGTTCTGCTCGGCTGCGAAGCTGATCAGAAATCGGCAGGTCGGGCAGGGGGCCGTCCAGATCATATTCGGCAAGGCTGTGGCCGATACGCTCTTCGAGAAGCGGCATGGCACTCTTGATATCTGTCCAGCGATTGAGTTCTTTCAGCTTTTCGGCAGCATCCTCGAAACTTTCGCCAATGATCGGCATGAAGCCCGGCATCACGGCAACGCTGTCGGCGTCCCGGCCTGCTTTGACCACGCGTTCTTTCAGGCCTGTATAGAATGCCTGTGCTTCCGGCAGGCTCTGCTGTGCTGTGAAAACAATATCCGCGATACGTGCCGCCAGATCCTGGCCTGGGCCGGACGATCCAGCCTGAATGAGCACCGGATGACCTTGCGGAGAACGCGGAATATTGAGCGGGCCCTGCACCGTGTAATATTTGCCGGCGTGATTGAGCACATGCAGCTTGTTCGGATCGGCATAGACGCCTTTTTCCTTGTCTTTGGGAAAAGCATCATCATCCCAGCTATCCCAAAGACCGCGCACGACATCGACGAATTCTTCAGCGACCGCATAGCGCTCATCATGTTCAGGATGGCTTTTGGAGAAGTTGTTTGCCGTTCGGGCGTAGGATGTGGTGACGATGTTCCACGCGGCCCGTCCATGGCTCAAATGGTCAATGGACGCAAAGGCGCGGGCTGTGTGATAAGGCTCGCCATAGGTGGTCGAAGCGGTGGCTGCCAGCCCGATCTTGTCTGTGACCATGGCAAGTGCGGATAGCAAGGTCAGCGGCTCAAACCGCGCTACCATCGACGGATGCGCATCGACGCCGCTGGTCAGGCCATCGGCCAGAAATACCATGTCGAATTTCGCTTTTTCCGCTTCTTGTGCCACACGGCGCAGCAGATCAAAATTCTCGCTGCCCGCTTCCGCATCCGGGTGACGCCAGCCGGAAACATGGTGGCCAGCACCTTGCAGGAAAAGGCCGAGATGCATTTGTTTCTTGGTCATGTCTTTTACTCCGGGGATTGGTTGAGCCACGCGATAAGCTTTTGCAAGTCGTCTGCGCTGGTCATGGATTGGACGAGATCGGGTATGCCTGCAAAGCGCAGATCATCCTTTGTCGCATCTTTGAATTTGCCGGTTGGATCGCTGATACTCGGCAGACCATCGACACGCTTGGAAAGCATCGAGCCGACTTTCAGCGTTACATCGATCATGACGAAGCGTGTTTTGGGATCGGGCGAGAGCCGCGCTGCGCGCTCGTCATGGTGTCGCGTCACTTTCGCTGCGAGCTGCGCGAGATCGGCATCGACCGGCCGCTCATCGAAATGCGCAATTGTCAGTTTTCCGTCCCGCAAAGCAGCCGCAAAAATATATTCCGGGCTGAACCGCGCATCAATGCCCGTCACAGGCTTGGTTGTCACCAGTGCGGCATCGCCTCCGGGGGGGAAGGTGATGGAAACGGAGGCGATCTGATCGGGTTGCAGCGCGTTTTCATGGCGCAAGGCTAAAGCGCCGACAGCAACCGGATGCGCCGCTGTACAGCAGGGGAACGCTTTCAGCGTCAGGCCCGGAACGATAATCTGCCATGGCGCACCCCAACCTTGGCTCACGCGGGATAGATCTTGCGCACCAAAGGCAAAGGCTTTGAAAAAGCCGTTTGCGTTGTCGATGAAATCCGGTGCACCGTGAAAGCCAGCTTCGGCCAGTCGGGCGGCCGTGAGACCGGCGCGCGCGGCAAATCCTGCATGAAGCGGCTTTGCGTCAAAGCCGAATTGCAGGCGAAGCCCTGCTGATTGTGTGGCCGCGAGACCAAGAGCAATGGCTGTGGTCGTCGCATCGAATTTGAGAAGATGCGCAATGGCTGCCGCAGCCCCGATGGTGCCGAGCGTTGCGGTCGCGTGAAAGCCGGTTTCATAGTGTTTTGTGCCCATGGCAAGGCCAAGGCGTGCCATGGTTTCCAGTCCGACAATATAGGCGGCAATGAATCCGTGCGCGCTGACATTGCTTTCTGCGGCCACCGAAAGGAGTGCGGGAATGATTGCAATTGTCGGATGTCCGCGCACACTGCCATGCACATCGTCATAATCAAGCACATGGGCTGCATGACCATTGATCAGTGCTGCCGAAAAAGGATCGGCTTTTCCGCTCTGACCAATGAGCGCGACAGTGCCGCCCACACCCAGAACCTTGCTGACCAGAAGCGTGCTGCGATCATTTGCACCGCCAAGTGCGCAGGCAAGAAAATCAACAATTGCCGTGCGGGCAATCGCGATTGCATCGGGCGATGGTTTAGAGCCAACAATCGCCTGGCTTAAGGCTTTCGTTACATGATCTGTCATATCAGATGCCTTCACCGCCTTCATTGATGCGGTTTGCATTGCCACCAAGACCGTTCACGAACGCGCGGATGCGCGGGTTTGTGGACTTGTAGAAAAGCTGCTCCGGCGTGCCGTGTTCGATGATGCGACCATTTTCCGTAAATACGATCGTGTCGCTGATTTCTTCGGCAAAACGCATCTCGTGGGTTACAAGAATGCTCGTCATGCCTTCATTGACAAGATCGCGAATGACCGACAGCACTTCGCCGACGGTTTCCGGATCAAGCGCGGAGGTGACTTCATCAAACAGCACCAGCTCCGGGCGCATGGCAAGCGCACGGGCAATGGCGACACGCTGTTGCTGACCACCGGAAAGTTCGCCCGGATAGGCGTCGGTCTTATGTTCGAGCCGCACTTTTTTCAGCAGTTCTTTTGCGTGGCGCTCGGCTTCGGCTTTGGGCGTGCGCAGGATTTTGACCGGCGCAAGCGTGATGTTTTCAAGAACTGTCAGATGCGGGAACAGATTGAACTGTTGGAACACAATGCCGATGCGCTTGCGCAATTTAATGCGCTCGGCTTCGGTTTTAAGCGCATCCACGCGGGTTGCACCTACGGTGATCTTGCCTGATTGTGGGATCAGCAGACCATTGATGCAGCGCAGAATGGTCGATTTTCCCGAGCCTGATGGGCCGATAATCGAGACCGCATCGCCCTTGTTGATCTTGAGGTCGATGCCCTTGAGCACTTCATTCTGCCCGAAAGACAGATGAACGTTCTCCAGTTCGACCAATGTAGTTTTGGTGGTGTCGCTCATGTGAATTCCAGATCCTTGTCAGCGGGAGGAGAGCCGCTTTTCGAGCCGCTGTGTGAAGCGCGACACGGGATAGCAAAAGAGAAAGAACGCCATCAGCACACTCAGATAGATGATGACGGTGAAATCATTGCGCTGCACAGCGGTGCTGGCATCGGTTGCCGAATGCAGCAATTCATGCACGCCGACAAGCGAAGCGAGGGCCGTCCCCATGGTGATGGACGTATAAAGATTCATCCACGGTGGCAGCGAGCGCTTGATGCATTGTGGCAGAATGATCCAGCGCAGCGATTGCAGGCGCGAAAAGCCCAAGCCCTGTGCCGCTTCCCATTGCGCGGTCGGGATTGACTGGATAGAGCCGCGCGTAATTTCTGCAATATGTGCGCTTGCCGGGATCGCCAGACCAACGACCGCCTTGATCCAGTCGGGGAACGGGACATAATTGCCGAAAACCACCAGCTCGAACGGGAAAATATAGGTGGCGGCAAAGATCAGCACGAGAAGCGGTGCATTGCGGAAAATCTGCACATAGGTGATTGCCGGTGCGCGGATGATTTTATAGGGCGCAAGCTCCATGATGCCGAGAATAATCCCTGCCAGCGAGCCAAGCGTGATGGCACAGATGCTGATGAGCACATTCATGGCAAAGCCTTTGCCAAGATAAGGCAGCCAGCTGAGCCAAATTTGTCCGAGCGACGGATCAATATAGAACCAGAACGCAACCGCAAGAATAATGGCCGTGAATGTGAGCGTTGCTGGCGAAAGCCTGAGGCCGGGCTTTTGTTCAATTGCGATCGTCATTGGCCATATCCCGGAATTGCAAGGCGTTTTTCGAACCAGTAGCCAAGGCGTGCGACGAAGAGATTGATGATGCTGAAAAACAAAAGAATGACCAGCATCAGTTCGACCACATTGTCACGCTGGGTCCAGATCAGGATCGACGCATAGGTGATTTCGCCCACGGCAATGGCCGACCCGACGGTGGACAGCTTGACCAGATTGACGAGATTATTGACGATTGCAGGCAGTGCGGTGCGGATTGCAAGCGGCAGTTCCACATAGATCAGCACCTGCAAAGAATTAAAACCGATGGCTCTGGCTGCTTCAATTGTTGTGCCGGGCACGGCTTCAATACCGCCGCGCAATGCTTCGGCGTGAAGAGCGGCACTATGCAGAGCCGTGATTGTTATCAGCCAGAAAAACGGTGTCAGGGGATTGTTCTGCGCGCCGCCAATTGCATTGGAAATCAGCATGTTGAGCACGAGAAATCCACACATGAGCTGAACGAGTGTCGGCGTATTGCGGGTGAGTTCGACATAGCCGCGCACTGGCACCGAAAGCCAGCGTTTGTTGGAGGTTAGCGCCCCTGCAAACAAAAAGCCGAAAAACAGACTGAGCGGAATCGTAATGATGACCAGTTCAAGCGTGGTGACCATGCCATGAAACCAGATCCCGCGTTCATAACTGCTGTTGAGAAATTCATAATTGAGGCCGATTGCGCCTGTCAGTTCGATAAAGCGCGAAATCAGAGCTTCTTCCATTGAAACTATCCGGTAATTTTCCGCAAACGCTCTGGAGATGCGGACGGATCGACCGCCCGCAAATCGTCTGGCCTGATAAAGTCGAAACTCACTGAGACTTGAGCTTGTTGTGCTCTTCTTCCAGATAGCTGAGGTTTGGCAGTCGGTTAGCCTTGGCGATCTCAATCATTTTTCCCGACGCATGCAGATCGCGGACGATCTTGTCGAGAGCTGCTTCGGTATCGTTTTCATCCTTCTTGAGCCAGATGACAGAATCCGATGGAATGAGGTCGGTTGGGGTTAGAAGACCGTAATCCTTCCATTCATCGGCGCGATCCTGAAGCAACAGGCCGAGTGTGCCGCTTACGTGCACCGAAACATCGCAATTGCCGCCCTTGAGTGCCAGAAGTGATTCCGGCTGGCTTGGCAGTGCTTTAACATTGGCACCATATTCCTCGGCCAGCGGCTGTGCATAATTGGAGCCTTGCGAAACGCAGGCGACCTTACCCTTGAGGTCTTTCCAGTCTTTGATACCACTGTCTTTACGACCAATGGCGGCACCACCCATGCGATCATAAGGCGTCTTTACATAACCCAGTGTTTTGGCGCGCTCTTCTGTATATTGCATGTTGGCGATCAGAATATCGACCTTGCCCTGCTGCAGAAATTGCACCCGGTTGGGCGGCGTGACAGTCTGCGTTGCAAGCTCTACGCCCAGCCCCTTTGCGAGTTCTTTGGCAATATCGATGTTGAGGCCCTTTTGTTCCTGCGTCTTGGGATCAATATAGCCAAAGGGCGCGCCCGAAAGGATGACGCCAACGGTTAGTTTGCCTTTGGCTTTGATACGATCCAGCGTTGCGTCAGCATGGGCGGAGACGGAGGTCGCAAGCGCCATGAGCGAGCCTGCAATGAGAGCTTTGGTAATGTTTTGGACGCTGAGGCGCATGGGGGAATTCCTTGGTTTAAGCTGGTGCGAATTTAAGGAAGCCACCCTCTCTTTACGACGAACAGAATTCCATTCCTGAAAACCAGGTTAGAATATCATTCTAATAAAGCGGAAACATGGAACGAAATTCTTGGACGCTATTCGATAGCGTCCTTTGTGAGAACTTATTGATATGTTCGGGCATAAATTCAGTTACCCGGCCTTTGAGAAATTGCTAAGGTTTCATCTGGAGAGCATGCGGATCTTCGTTTGGAGACTGCCGCGTAGGATGAGCGACAACCATAGAAGAGAGACATTCATGTCTGTTCGGTTCAATCGGCTGTTACTGGCCTTTACGACTGCGTTTTGCTTTGCGACATCATTGAGTGCCAATGCCACCGAAACCCGGCGCATTGAAACGACGCAGGATGCCGATTATTTCGGCTTTGATATGCGAACCGAAAAGAATGTCTCGCTCGCGCAATGCAAAAGCATCTGTCTTGGCGATAATGCCTGTCTGGCCTTCACCTATAATCCAAAGGTCAAATGGTGCTTTCTGAAAGCCGATTTCAATAAGCTCAACGAGTCTGTCGGTTCCATCGCGGGCAAGGTCGTGACGGAAACGCCTGCCGCGGTTGCCGTTGAAGATATTGGTGCGCCTCCCGCAATCTCGTTCTTTGCCGCCAATCTGGTTGACGAAGCCCGGCGTCTAAAGCGTGAAATGGCAAGCCTTGAAAACTCTGAAGGCCTGCGTACATTGCGCAATGAGGCGAGCACTGCCAGCATGAATGGCGATCCGCGAACGGCGATGGAAAAATTCCGCTTAGCTGCAAGCATGGCGCCGGACGACAGCCAATTATGGGCCGGATACGCACTTTCCGTCCTTGCTATCGAACCATCGAATTATCAGGAACGTTCCAAGTTTCAGCGCGATGCGACATCGGCCTCATGGTTCGCTTACCAGACATCCCGCACCAAGGATGACCGTGCGCAAGCGCTCGCCATCATGGCGCAGGCGCTGGAAAAGCGCGATGCGTCGCGCCCGGCTTTGCAGGCCTATGAAGCAAGCCTTGATCTCGTCAATTCCGCATCGGTTCGCGCCGCCTATGAAGATCTCAAAGCCCGCAAAGGCTTCCGCATCGTCAATAACACGGTCGATAATGATAATGCCGCGCCGCGCATCTGCGCGCAGTTCTCAGAAGATCTGGTAAAAAGCGGTGTCGATTATTCGAGCTTCGTTACGCTCGATAATGGTGCGCCAAAAGCCGTTGATGCCAAGGGTCGCCAGATCTGCGTCGAAGGTCTGGAACATGGCCGCAATTATAATGTGACGTTCCGTCAGGGTCTGCCATCCTCTGTTGGCGAAGTGCTGCCAGCACCGGTTACGCTTTCGATCTATGTGCAGGATCGCGCGCCATCGGTGCGCTTTACCGGCGATAGTTTTGTGCTGCCGGCGAAAGCCCGTCGCGGCATTCCGCTGGTCAGCGTCAATCTGGATGCAGCGAAAGTGAAGCTCTACCGGGTTGGCGACCGTTCGCTGGCACAGCTTCTCTCCGGCTATCAGTTCCTGCGGCAGTTGGACAGCTACGACATCAGCACGATTTCCGATCAGATGGGTGCGCCTGTCTGGCAAGGCGAAATCGATGTTGCTGGCAATGAGCTGAACAAGGAAGCGACGACCAGTTTCCCGGTTGATGAAGCGTTGCCAGAACGCAAGCCCGGCGTCTATGTGCTGACCGCCGAGCCGCTGGTGCAGAAATCCGATGATGAATATGGCACCAAGGCCACGCAATGGTTTGTCGTTTCCGACATCGGCCTTTCGACCTATACCGGACAGGACGGCATCAATGTGTTTGCCCGGTCGCTTGAAAGCGCAGAGCCGCTTAAAGGCGTGAAGCTGACGCTGCTGGCCCGCAACAATGAAGTGCTCGGCGAAGCGATCACTGACCGCGATGGCCGTGCAACGTTCACGCCTGGCCTGACACGCGGCACGGACGGTATGGTGCCAGCGGTGCTGATGGCGAGCGGAGATGATGAAGACTTCACATTCCTCGATATGGCGCGCGCCGGTTTCGATCTTTCCGATCGTGGTGTGACGGGCCGTGCCGTGCCGAAAGCGCTTGATCTTTATGCATGGACAGAGCGCGGTATCTATCGTGCTGGCGAAGTTGTGCATGTGGGGGCGCTTGCGCGTGACGACACCGCAACCGCAATCGATGATCTGCCGCTCACCTTCATCTTCACGCGCCCCGATGGCGTAGAAGATCGCCGTCTTGTTTCCGATAGCAAATTGGCGGGTGGTCATGCCATCGACCTGACCTTGCCGTCGAACGCCATGCGCGGCACCTGGACGGTGGCGATCTACACCGATCCCAAGCAGCCAGCGATTGCCACACAGATGTTCCTGGTTGAAGATTTCGTGCCGGACCGGATCGAATTCGATCTGACGTCCGACAAGCCGGAAATCGCCGTGGGTGAAACCGCCAATATCACCGTGGACGGTCGTTTCCTCTATGGTGCGCCTGCCGCCGGTCTTGCGCTTGAAGGAGAAGTCACGCTTTCGACCAAGCGTCAGTGGGACCGCTTCAAGGGCTATTATTTCGGCCTCGCTGATGAAGATCAGGGCGAAGCCACACGGCTTCCGCTCGATGGCCTGTCAAAAGTCGATGACAATGGCAAGGCGACTTTCCCGGTTACAGTCGATGAAATGCCGTCAACGACGCGTCTCGTCAATGCAGCCGTCACGGTTCGTATGCGTGAAACAGGCGGTCGTGCGGTTGAGCGCAAGATTGATCTTGCTATTCAGCCGGAAACCGATCTCATCGGCATTCGTCCTGAGTTCTCCGGCGATGAAGTCCCACAGGGCGGAACCGCGAAGTTCAGCCTGATCGCCTCTGACAGCAAGGGTGATCGCAAGGCGCTTGATGGCGCACAATGGTCGCTGGTCAAGATCGAGCGTAATTATCAGTGGTATCGCAGTGGCAACAGCTGGAACTACGAACCAGTGACTTTCACCAAGGCGATTGCCAACGGCAAGATTGACCTTACAACCGATAGCGAGGCTGAAATCAGTCTGCCGGTCGATTGGGGCCGTTACCGTCTGGAAATCGAAACTGCCGATGCTTCAGGTCCGGCCACAAGCTATGAGTTTGATGCAGGCTGGTTTGTCAGCTCCACTTCGACCGAAACGCCGGACGGGCTCGAAATCGCGCTCGACAAGGAACATTATGCGGCAGGTGACACGGCAGAATTGAAAGTGTCCCCGCGTTTTGCCGGTGAACTGCTCATCACCATTGGTGCTGAAAAGCTGCTCAAGACCATCACGGCCAGCGTGCCGGAAGGTGGCACGACCATCGATATTCCGGTGGGCGAGGATTGGGGTGCTGGTGCCTATGTCACGGCCACGCTGTTCCGTCCGGGTGAGGCTATTGAAAGCCGTATGCCTGCGCGTGCGATTGGCCTGAAATGGCTCAAGGTCGATCCTGCCGACAAGCAGCTTGCAGTCAAGCTGGCCCCGCCTGAAAAGATCGCGCCACGCTCCACATTGTCCATCCCTGTTTCGGTTGAAAATGCGGGTGGCGAAGAGGCCTATGTTATGCTCGCGGCGGTCGATGTCGGCATTCTCAATCTCACACGCTATCAGCCGCCGAACCCTGAAAATTGGTTCTTCGGTCAGCGTCAGCTGGGCCTTGAAATGCGCGACATGTATGGTCGCCTGATCGACGGTTCGCTCGGTGTCTCGGGCAAGCTGCGCACAGGTGGCGACGGTGGCAATATGGCAGCGGAAGGCAGCCCGCCAACCGAAAAGCTGGTTGCGTTGTTCTCCGGCCCAGTTGAACTCGATAGCGACGGCAAGGCAGTGATCGATTTCGACATACCGCAGTTCAACGGGACCGCGCGTGTCATGGCTGTCGCATGGACCAAAAAGGCTGTCGGTCACGCGGTGACCGATGTGATCATCCGCGATCCTGTGGTCATCACCGCTGGTCTGCCACGTTTCATGGCTCCCGGCGATCAGGCCAATATGCGCTTCGATATTGCCAATACAGATGCGCCGGATGGCGATTATCGTGTGAGCCTTGAGACCACCGATAATCTCGGCGTCGAGGTTGGCTCCTATCCTGAAAGCATTGCGCTCGCGGGTGGCAAACGACAGTCGATCACCGTGCCGCTCAATGCAATCGCTACGGGTGCTGGCGGCGTCACGATCCGGCTTTCCAATGATGAAGGCCTCAATGTTGAACAGGCGCTTGCATTGCCGGTGCGTCCGGTTGATCTGCCGGTCACGACCCGTCATGTTGTCAATCTCGCTGCCAATGGCGGAAGTGTGAGAGTCGATGGCGGTCTTCTGTCTGAAAGCCTGCTTGATGGTGCTTTTGTCAGCGTTGGTGTGACGCGAAGTGCCGCATTTGATGTGCCAGCTTTGTTGATGGCGCTCGACCGTTATCCTTATGGCTGCACAGAGCAAACCACCAGCCGCGCACTGCCGCTGCTTTATTTGAGCGAAATGGCGGCAGGTACGGAAGCGGCTGCGGGACTGGAAAGCCCGGACGAACTCAAGAAGCGTGTACAGGATTCCATCTTCCGTGTGCTCAACAACCAGTCTTCAAGCGGTTCGTTTGGCCTCTGGTCGCCGGGATCGGGTGATCTCTGGATGGACGCCTATGTGACTGACTTCCTCACGCGTGCGCGTGAAAAGGGCTATGACGTGCCGCAGCAGGCAATGCTGTCAGCGCTTTCTAACCTGCAAAATGCGCTCGGCTACACCACCGACGTCAAGGAACGCGGCAACGACATTGCCTATGCGCTTTATGTTCTGGCACGCAACAAGAAGGCTTCAGTTGGCGATCTGCGTTACTTTGCCGATACCCAGCTCGAAAACTTTGCAAGCCCGATGGCCGTTGCCCAGCTTGGTGCAGCACTTGCTCTTTATGGTGACCAGCCGCGTTCGGAACGCGTGTTCAATGCGTCGCTCCAGCTTGCAACCAGCCAGTCGAGCTTTGACTATAATCGCTCCGATTATGGCTCGCCGCTGCGTGATGGCGCGGCAATGCTGGCTCTGGCTGCGGAAACCAAGCCTGCGCCGAAAGTGCTTCCCGCTCTTATTACGCTGGTCGAGTTCCAGCGCGAAAAGGCGCGTTACTTAAGCACGCAGGATCAGGCATGGATGCTGCTTGCAGCCCGCGGGCTTCAGGATGACAATGGCGCAATCAGCCTCGACATCAATGGCACAGCGCATCAGGGCGCGTTCTCCGAGCGTCTCAATGGTGCAAGCCTTGAAGCGCAGCCGCTGGTCGTCACCAACAAAGGTCAGGGTTCAGTTGATGCTGTTGTGACAGCCGTTGCGCCACCTGCGCAGTCGCTGCCTGCGGGCGGCGAAGGTTTCAACATCGAGCGCACTTATTATACGCTTGATGGTGAACCGGCCAATGTCACCGGGGTCAATCAGAATGAGCGCTATGTGGTCGTTCTGAAAATTGACGATCTGCAGGAATGGCAGTCGCGTCTGCTTGTGACCGATCTGCTGCCAGCCGGCTTCGAGATCGATAATCCGGGCATTGTTTCCAGTGCAGACCTTGGAAACTTCCCATGGCTCGACAGCACACAGGCAGCGCATCTTGAGTTCCGCAATGATCGTTTTGTGGCCGCTTTCGACCGTTCGGCAGGCGAGAAGAAGCCGATTACGCTGGCTTATGTGGTGCGTGCAGTGACGCCGGGTCTTTACACCCATCCGGCAGCAACGGTTGAGGATATGTATCGTCCGCAATTTGCAGCGCGCACGGCAACCGGCATGATGGAGGTGGCAGCGCCGTAAGCCATGATCCCGAAAAGTGGGAACCGGTTTTCGGACAAGATCATGGCTCGACAAATGAAAAGGCGTTGGAAAATAGCGATTGGCGGTGCCGCATTTCTTGGCATCGCCGCTGTCGGAGCCGTGGTCGGGCTTGATTGGCTCGACCGTGCTTATCCGCCGCCTTTGCCGGAACGGCTGACTATTTCCACCGAAGTTATGGATCGCGACGGCGCTTTGCTGCGTGCCTATGCAACGCCGGACGGCTATTGGCGTTTGAATACCCGCATCGAAGATGTCGACCCAAAATTCGTGAAAATGCTGATCGCCTATGAGGACAAGCGTTTTTACGATCATGGCGGCATTGATTTCACCGCGCTTCTGCGGGCCGCGTATCAGCTTGCAGGCAGTGGCCGTATTGTTTCCGGCGGTTCCACACTTTCCATGCAGCTTGCACGCCTTATCGAGCCGCGCGAAAGCCGGAGTTTTGGCTCAAAATTCCGGCAGCTGGCGCGTGCAGTCCAGATCGAACGGCGCCTCAGCAAGTCTGAAATTCTCGAACGTTATCTGACACTCGCACCCTATGGCGGAAATCTGGAAGGCGTGCGCTCGGCTTCACTCGCCTATTTCGGCAAGGAGCCGCTGCGCCTTACGACCTCAGAAGCAGCATTGCTTGTGGCTCTGCCGCAATTGCCCGAACGCCGCCGCCCGGATCGGGAGCTGAAAAACGCGGTTGCGGCGCGGGATCGTGTTTTAAAACGCATGGTTTCGTCGGATGTTTTCACAAGCGAAGAAGGCGAGCGCGCATCGCGTGAGCGCATATCCGCTACGCGTCATCCCTTGCCTTCATTGGCCGCTCATTTTGCCGATCTCGCATTGAAGCGGGCACCGACCGAGGCCCGGCATCATCTGACGCTTAAAAAGTCGGTGCAGGCTGGGCTTGAAGTTGTGGCGCGCGAAGCTGCCGCAAAGCTTGGGCCAAAAGTATCGGTCGCCATGGTGCTGGCCGACAGTCGCAACGGCAATATCTTAGGCGAAGTCGGCTCCGCCGATTATTTCGATGGCAAGCGGCAGGGCTGGATCGATATGACCCGCGCCGTGCGCTCGCCCGGTTCCACGTTAAAACCTTTCATCTATGGGCTGGCCTTCGAGCAGGGACTGATTGCACAGGAAACCATTATTGAGGACCGACCGCAGGATTTTGCAGGCTATCGCCCACGCAATTTCGATATGAGCTATCAGGGCGATGTCAGCATTCGTCAGGCGCTGCAAATGTCGCTGAATGTGCCCACCATCAGCCTGCTTGATGCAGTCGGTCCTGCACGGCTCACCACGCGTATTCGTCAGGCGGCGGTCAATCTGCAATTGCCGAAAGGTGAAGCGCCGGGACTGGCTATCGGCCTTGGTGGTGCGGGTATCAGCCTGCGCGATCTGGTGCAGCTTTATACCGGGCTTGCCAATGGCGGACGAGGGGCAGCCCTTCGTGATGGCACCGAAGGCTCAGAGCCTGTGCAGCCATCGGCTCCTCTTCTCACCGAACAGGCGACATGGCAGATTGGCGATATCCTGGCTGGCGTGGTGCCGCCGCAAGGCGCGAAACGCCTCGGCCTCGCTTACAAGACCGGCACGTCCTATGGCTATCGCGATGCATGGTCGGTCGGTTATGACGGGCGTTATGTGCTGGGGGTCTGGGTCGGGCGTGCCGATGGCGGCTCGGTGCCGGGGCTTGCCGGTTATGTTTCGGCAGCGCCCATTCTGTTTGAAGCCTTTGTGCGTTCAGGCGTTACCTCCGTGCCGCTGCCGCGTGCACCTGCAGGCGCGTTTCGCACGGCACGCGCCGATCTTCCTGTGACGCAGATACGTTTTTCGTCTGCGAGCGATCCTCTGCCGGTTCTCAAAGCCACGATTGAGCCTGCACCGCGCATCGTGTTTCCACCGGATGGCGCGCATGTCGAATTGAAGGCATTGACCGACAATGCCTCGCCGCTGGTGCTGAAATTACAGGGCGGACGCGCACCGTTTCGCTGGCTTGCCAATGGCAAACCCATTGCCGAACCCAATCGCCGCCGCACGGCCACCTGGCTGCCGGATGGCACCGGCTATTCTACGCTGACTGTTGTTGATGCAGGCGGACGCGCTGTAAGCGTGAAAGTTTTTATTGAGTGAACAATTCCAGAAAGGGGGCGTATAACCCTTTGAGAGAATTGGTCCAGTTGGACGCCCGGTTGGTGAACAGCCACCAGGCTTTAAAGTGCGTTCATAAAGGTGTTCCCATGCGGCAGGGGCAGGTTTGGTCCTCTCAGCAGCGTAGATGCGCGTGTTCAAGTCCTCAATGAGACGGGCGCTTTTTCAGATCTTTGCCTCTTCTGAAATCTGATGCTCTATGCGCCGCGCAATCGCAATTAAGTCCATGTCGCGTCCAGCAAGTCTTTCGATGGCTGCAACAACAAGCTCTCGCGCCACATAGTCTGACTTGTGCCCCATTCCCTTTATGACAAATATAGATGCTTGTTCGATGTCCTTAGCCAGTTGTTTGGCATGGATATCGGGTGACACAATGTCATCTGTGTCGCCGGTGATGATAATTGTCGGCGCAACGATATGTTTGTAGTTTTTATAAGAATTTTCTGCCCATTCGCATAATGCGCCAAGCTCGCGTGCATTATGTCGGAATGTGCGGGGGCGCAGCGCCTGCCATGCCTTTGTTCGTTCTACGTAATCTTCTGGATATGTATTTGGCGTAAAAACTGACCTCATCGCCATTTTGAGGCTCAAAAGGCCGAAGGCTGGAGCGACGAATAAGCTGAACATGGCTCCGACGAATGGCATCCGCGCAACAGTATTGTACCATGCGATACCGCCGATCCAAGGATAGACAGCGGGCGAGATGAAAATCAAACCCGTCACTCTATCGGGGTGGCGAACTGCCAGAGCTGCAGCCACCGCGCCGCCGTAAGAGTGACCAATGATCGTCGCGCTTTCTATCCCGCGTATTTGCATGAGTTTCGCGATCGCATCAGCCTGGGCATCGGGGCAAATGTTTTGCGCGGGGCCAAACTCCGATCTTCCGTGTCCGGGTCGGTCAACAAAAAGCATCTGGATGTTTTCGGGAGACTTGTCGTGAAATGTGTAAAGCGGGTCGAGAAGGCTGGTGCTTGCACCATGGATAAAAACGACCGTACCGCTCGATTGCAATGATTTGGATGGGAGAAGAAGGCTGTTGAGTTTGTAGCCGCCAATGTCAGTAAGAGCAGCGTTGTCGCGATTGTTCATTCAAATCCTCTTATGATGAAGATTGTTTTCCGGCTAAGCCGGGCTTTGTGCGTCTTTGCGATGGCTCCGCTTGAGGGCATCGGTCACGGTTGCGGGAGTTTTGATCGGATCAGCAGGGATTGTGATGTGGTGATGGTGCTGTCTCACATAATCTTAATTGCTTGTTCGACTTATACGCTGCGCGCACTCGATCATAGTTGCAA
This sequence comes from Brucella sp. TWI559, assembly GCF_039674265.1. Classification (NCBI taxonomy): domain Bacteria; kingdom Pseudomonadati; phylum Pseudomonadota; class Alphaproteobacteria; order Hyphomicrobiales; family Brucellaceae; genus Brucella; species Brucella sp. TWI559. Next base: position 11,827 of record NZ_JBDJNE010000015.1, on the reverse strand, counting down.
ATGAAATTTATGTGGGTCCCGAAAGCTCGCATCCGTTATTTTGTTTCGGATGCAATCACCCGCAATTTTACGATTTGCAATCTCTGAAAAAATTCGGCTATTATTTAACAAATGTCAAAAAATGAGCGGCCGACAAAATATAGCAACAATCGAACCACGTCAGGCCTCTCAGAAGAATTGATCGGAAACGCTTGATTACAAGGGGTTTCAGGATGCGAACCGAAAAGTGTTGACAAACGATAGTGACTACTGACAAATGTCAGAGTCAAGTGGCATATAGCCTATGAGCTTGGTAGCACCAGTTCATTTGAGGGTGGGAGCCCTCGATATTGGGAGGAGATGACGTGTCATCGAATAGCGTGGACAGGCAGACGCTTTTTCTGCTTTTGATCAATATTGCTGTGCTCGCTGCCGGGGCCATTTTTGCTGGCGCGAATTTTATGGACAGCTATAATTTGCAGTCCATGGCATCGCAGGTTCCCGAACTCGGGCTTCTGGCGCTCGGTGTCATGCTCGCCATGATTTCGGGAAATGGCGGCATTGATCTGTCGGGCATCGCACTTGCCAATCTGGCAGGTATCATCGCTTTTTTGCTCACACGTAATTTCATTCCGGTCGCGGATGCACCGCTTCTCTTTTCATGGGTCTTCGCTGGTCTGGCGTTGTGCGTGGGACTGCTGGGCGGATTTATCAACGGCATCATGATTGCCTATGCGCGTCTCACGCCGCTGATTGCCACGCTTGGAACACAGCTTGTTTTTACCGGATTTGCGGTATTCCTCACCAATGGTTCTGCGATCAGCCTGGGCTATATCGAGCCGCTCGATAATTTCGGCAATATGCCAATTCTGAGCATCCCGATGTGCTTTGCCCTGTTTCTGGCTATCGCTGCATTGCTGGCATTTTTGCTCAAATATACCCCGTTCGGTGTCAAGTTGATGCTGTTGGGCAGCAATTCCAAGGCGGCACGCTATGGTGGCATCAACGAAAAGCGTATGCTGCTTGTCACCTATACGCTCTGCGGTGTGCTGGCTTCGGTTGCAGGTATTATCATTGCGGCCCGTAACTCTTCGGTAAAATGGGATTACGGCGGCTCTTATGTGCTTATTGCAATCCTGATCGCGGTGCTTGGCGGCGTAAAGCCTGAAGGTGGTTACGGCAAAGTGCTGTGCGTGCTTCTCGCTGCAACAGCCCTTCAGATTCTCTCAAGCCTGTTCAATTTCATGAACATTTCCAATTTTTTCCGCGATTTGGCGTGGGGCGTTTTGCTTTTGGTTTTGCTGGCATCGGCCCGTGTGCACCTCGGTTACTGGTTTCGGCTGAGACGATGATCAATTCTCTTATGGGTTTAGCCGGGAGGAAACGTGCTGGCCCAAAGGAGTGACGTTCGAGAATAAGCATCTTTTATCATTGGAGGAGAAATATGCGTACACTTTCAAAACTTATGGCGTGCACAATGCTCGCAGGCGCAATGATGGCCGGAACTGCCATCGCGCAAGACAAGCCGACGATTACAACGGTTGTGAAGGTTACCGGCGAAAACTGGTTTACCCGTATGAACGAAGGCGTCGATGCTTATGGCAAAGACAACCCCAATGTCATCACAAACCAGGTCGGCCCTGCAAAGGCCGATGCGGCTCAGCAGGCACGCATTCTTGAAGACCTTGTCGCCAAGAATGTCTCTGCGATTGCGGTCGTGCCAATGGACCCATCTGCCCTTGAAGGCGTTCTGCGTCGTGCAGCGCAGCGTGGTATCAAGGTTATTGCCCATGAAGGCGATAGCCTGACCAATGTCGATGTCGACATTGAAGCGTTTGACAACAAGGCTTTTGGCAAACGCATCAATGAAGCGCTTGCAAACTGCATGGGCAAGTCTGGCAAGTGGACTTCATTTGTGGGTTCGCTGGGTAGTCTGACCCACAACCAGTGGGTGGATGCGGGTGCTGAAAATGCAAAGCAGTATCCGGAAATGGAACTGGTTGCCGAAAAGAATGAGTCCTTCAACGATGCCAACAAGGCCTATGAGAAGGCCAAGGAAATTCTGCGTAAATATCCCGACATCAAGGGCTTTCAGGGATCGTCTGCGATTGACGTGATCGGTATTGGCCGCGCGGTTGAAGAAGCAGGGCTTCAGGATAAGACCTGCGTTTATGGCCTTGGTTTGCCAAAAGATAGCGGTCCTTATCTTGATACCGGCGCGGTGGATCAAATCTTCTTTTGGGACCCCAAGGATGCCGGTTATGTGATGAACAAGGTCGCTGATCTGGTTCTGCAGGGTCAGGAAATCAAGGACGGAATGGACCTTGGTGTTCCCGGCTATGAGAAGGTGACCGTGGTAAAGGGGCCTGGTAAGGGCGTCATCATTCAGGGTCAGGCTTGGGTGGATGTCGATAAGTCCAACTATAAGGACTATCCGTTTTAATATCGCATAAGCCCAATCGATAGCGTTCCGGGGCTGTTTTGCACCACGACAGCCCCGGACCGGTGCACTGGTCTGATAAAATCAGCGTGACCAGCGCTCCAAGGTGAGCGTTTGAAGCGATTGCACATCTTAAAAAGTCTGAGAGTTTCAGGAATTTTTCATGCACGCCACAAATTCAAAAACTGCATCAGTGCCGCCATTTCTTGAAATCAGAAACGTCAAGAAATCCTTTGGCGGGGTCAAGGCACTTAAAGAAGTCAGCCTGGTGATTGAAGCAGGCCAGATCTACCATCTTATGGGTGAGAATGGCTGTGGCAAGAGCACGTTGATTAAGATTCTATCCGGCGCTCAACCCGCTGATGAAGGACAGATTTTCATTGATGGCGAGCCAACTGGCGCCCGTGCTGGCGACATTGGTGCTATCGGTTCTTTGCGGGCGGGAATTGAGACAGTTTATCAGGACCTGTCTTTGCTGCCCAACCTTTCAGTGGCGGAAAATGTTGCCTTCACCGAACAGCTTGTCGAAGCCTCCGGCAAGCTTGCGCGCAGGCTTGATATCAAGGCATTGCAGGAAACGGCACGCCGCGCGCTGGCAGAAGTTCACCTGCCGACAGATGCCGCCTTCTTAAAGCGCCGTACCGATACGTTGCCGCTTGCCACGCGCCAGTTGATGCAATTGCCCGTGCCGTTGCTTCGGAAGCGCGTCTGGTTATCATGGATGAACCGACCACCTCGCTGACACGACAGGAAGTCGTCAATCTTTTGCAGGTGGTGGAAAAGCTGCTGCGCAAAGGCGTTGCCGTGCTCTTTGTGACGCACAAGCTTGATGAGTGTAAATCCCTTGGTGGCCGTGCGATTATCATGCGCGATGGTTTGAAGGTGGCTGAACTTGACGTTGCTACCCACACCAAGGCTGAATTCAGTCACTGGATGACAGGCCGCGAGATCAGCGAAATGCGCTATCGCACGGAACCGAAACTTGGCGCGGTGATGCTTGATGTCGATCAGCTTGGCGACGGACAGAATTTTCGATCTGTTTCATTCAGCTTGAAAAAAGGGGAAATTCTGGGCGTTACGGGGCTGCTTGATTCAGGGCGCAATGAACTTGCTTTAGCCCTGTCCGGCGTCGTGCCTGCGCAGTCGGGAAAGATAACGCTCAACGGCAAGGAAATCGCGCCCCAGTCTGCCGCTGACGCTATCAAATACGGTATTGGCTATGTTCCCGAAGACCGGCTGACGGAAGGGCTTTTTCTCGAAAAGCCGATTGAAGAGAATATAACGCTGCCAATTCTGGACCGCCTGCGCAATGCGCTGGGCGTGATCAGTGCGCGCAGAGCGCGAAAAGTTGCGGAAGACAGCGTTGCCGATCTTCAGATTGTAGCTCCCGATGTTTCCATCCCTGTGCAATCGCTTTCTGGCGGCAACCAACAGCGCGTGCTGATTGGCCGCTGGCTGACAATCAATCCGCAACTGCTTATCCTGCACGGGCCGACCGTTGGCGTGGATGTGGGATCAAAAGACACGATTTTTCGCATCATCCAGCGTCTTGCGGACGATGGCATGGGTGTGATCATCATCAGCGACGACTTGCCCGAACTCTTGCAGAACTGTGATCGTATTCTGGTCATGCGCCAGGGCAGGATCGTTGCGCAACACAATGCCGATGGACTGACTGAAGACGCGATCTATGCATCCATGGCCAGCCCTGCAAAGGAGATCGCGCAATGACCGATAGCGTATCGGCAGAAAAATCCGGTGTTCAGAACCGGGGCATTTTGCTCCGAGCATGGGATTTAATGGGAACAAGGCCAGAGCTCTTCACGCTGTTGCTGGTGGTTGTTACCTGTCTGGTTGTTATTGCTGCCAACCCTGATTTTCTTCAGATGAGCAATATGGTCGATATTCTGCGTGCTTCTGTGGTGCGTGGTCTTTTTGCCATGGGTGTTCTTGTGGTGCTTGCATCTGGCGGTATCGACGTATCCTTTACTGCAATCGCTGCCTTCGTGATGTATGCTTTGACCATGCTGGTGACAAACTGGTTTCCGGACATGCCCATGGCGGTCATTCTGGTGCTGGCTGCGATGGGCGGCGCTTGTTTTGGCGCGCTCAATGGCTTTCTCGTGCAGAAGCTGAATGCGCCATCGCTGATTGTCACCATCGGCACGCAATATGTCATCAGAAGCTTTCTGCTAACCTTCGTTGGCACAGCACTTTTCATGAATATTCCAGCGGCAATGGATGCTTTCGGCAAGGCGTCCTTGTTTACACATCAGGCATCAAACGGTGTCGTTTCGGTGCTGCCTGCCACGGTGCTGGTGCTGGTTGTTGCGGATTTTGTGACGTGGTTCATTCTTGAGCGCACGCTGATGGGCCGCGCGATCTTCGCGGTTGGTGGCAATCCGTCGATTGCTGAACGCCTTGGTATCAACCTGTTTCGTGTGCGTATTTTCGTCTTTGCCTATGCAGGCCTTTTGGCTGGTATTGCAGGCGTTGTGCATGTTTCGAGCAATCGTCTGGCCAACCCCTTTGATCTTGCGGGGATGGAGCTTGAGATCATTGCTGCGGTTGTGCTTGGCGGTGCGCGCATTACCGGCGGCTCCGGCTCGGTTATCGGCACGTTGCTCGGCGTTTTTCTGATCACATTGGTGAGCAATGTGCTGATTTTCGTCGGCATCCCCAGCACGCTGCAACTTGCCATTATCGGCATCTTCATTCTGCTTGCGGGCACAATTTTCGCGCTGCGCAATCGCAGCTAATCGATAAAATTATGCGCTTTGCTGCTCGTAATCTGGGAGGATTTTATGTCTCACGATGTGTCTGTTATCGGACTTTATATTCTCGACGTTCTCGGACGTCCTGTTGATGCAATTCCGCAGGGTGGCAATGTGGATTTCATTGATGAAATCCGGTTGACCGTTGCCGGAACTGCAGGTGGAACCGTTGTCGATCTCGCAAAGCTTGGCCTCAATTGTCTGGCGGTTGGTGCGGTGGGTGATGATGAAAAGGCTGATTTTGTGCTGGCAACCCTGCAACGTTTTGGTGTCGATACAGCACAGATGCAGCGTCTCAAAGGTGTTCCGACATCGGCGTCAATTCTGAATATCCGCCGCAATGGTGATCGTCCTGCGCTTCATGCGCGTGGCGCCTCGGATCATTTTGAAGTTGCCGATGAAGCGCTGGATGTCGTTCTTGCACCGCCCATTATTCATCTGGGTGGTACGGGTCTTCTGGCAAAACTCGATGGTGAGCCCAGCCGTAAATTGCTTGCCGAGGCAAAAGCACGTGGTCGCACCACGACTTTCGATCTTCTGGGTGCCAATGAAGGCACGCTTGATCTGATTGCACCGCTTTTCCCTTATATTGATTATTTTATGCCCTCGATTGAGGAAGCCAAGCAGATTTCAGGTGCTGACGATGTGGAAGGAGCAGGCCGCTTTTTCCTTGATCAGGGTGTTAAGCACTGTGTCTTCACGCTTGGTGGAGAGGGTGTTTGTTATATGGCCGCTTCTGGCGAAATCTTACATCAGCCTGCATTCGAGATCGAAGTTGTCGATACAACCGGCTGCGGCGATGCTTTTGATGCAGGGTTTATCACAGCGCTTCATCGCAAGATGGATGTAAAAACTGCGCTGAATTTCGCGCAGTCATCGGCAGCACTGGTTGCCACCGGGCTTGGTTCTGATGCGGGCATTCGCTCTTTTGAAGATACGCTTGCCTTTATGAACACAACACCGATCAAGCATTAAACCTGAAGGGTGCGGATGTCGGTTTCCAATCCGCACCTGTTTAATCAAAGCGATGCTCTAACCAGATTTTTGAACGCGCATCTTACCCGAAAACCGTCTTAAACTTTTCGGGATGCGCTCTATCTCGAAAGTAAAAGTCTGGCGGCCTCGAAATCTGTCACCAGATGCGTGGCATAGCCGCCTGTCAGGACGGCATGGATGGCCTCGACTTTGCTGGCGCCGCCTGCAACACAAAGCCTGCGTGGAACCCCGCGCAATTCATCAAGCTCAATCCCGATCACACGCTTGTCCAGCGCGCGAACAACCTGTTTGCCGGCTTCATCGAGAAAGCGGCAGATCAGAACGGCAACCGCTCCATCTTTTGCATAAGCGTCTATTTCTTCATTGCTGGTTACATCGGCAATGCGCATCGTGCTTTCCGAAGACAGTGTGCCGACGCCAAAAATGATCATATCTGCCTGTGCGATAAGCTCGAACTGTTTGAGCAAAGCGGGCTCGCCCATCAGAGCATCACGCAGGCCGGCACTGCTTAACACAGCGGGAGCGAGCATATTAATACTCGTCGCTCCGATGTTGCGTGCCATGATTGATGCACAGAGCTCCGCCGCAAATTCCCGCTTGCCAATGGATGATCCCGTCACCTGAACCACCTGCAAGCCTTCTAACGGACGCGGCAGACTGATCGCGTCCGCCAAGGCCAGCACAGTGCGGCCCCAGGAAACGCATATTGTATCGCCGGGTTTTACCATGCGCTCAACGAGACGCGCCCCTCCGGTTCCAAGCGCTTGTAAACGCATGTCTGTAGAAGCGCTCTGATCACTTGGAATGACCATCACTTCTTCAAGCCCATATTGCGCGGCCAGTTTATGGGCGATCTCGGTGCGCGCCATTATTTCCGAATTCATCAGAATTCGCACGACACCGCGCTGTCGTGCTTCCTGCAGATAATTGACGATTGTGGCCCGGGATACGCCCATTCTCTTGGCAATATCGTTCTGGGTGAGCTGGTCTTCATAATAGAGCCAGGCAGCCCAGACGATGGCGTCATCAAATTCAGCCGGGATGGCATGCGTAGACGGCGTCAGATCGTCCAATGTCATACTCATTTCCTGTTTTTAGTGTGAATCTGAGTCGCACAGAAAAAGCTTTTAATCAATAAGACAATCAATCAAGTTGACTAATGTCAGCATATAGTGTCAATTGTATACAGTTGAGGAGCTATCTTCATAAATCATTGTTATGCCATGGGAAAACTATTTCCCATGGAAGCTTGTCTATGTCTGCGCTGTTGTGGCCGCAGATTGCCAACTGAGGAGCCTGGCAGATGAAATCGAACTGGTCAGATGCGGATTTTACAGCAATCGTCGGTGCCTATGAAAAAGCAGGCATCAATCGCGATGTTGCCATCCGCACTTATACCACACGTTTGCTGGGTTCCGAACCAAAGCTTGTTTTGCATGGTGGTGGCAACACGTCGGTCAAGACGACGTTGAGCGATCATGATGGCACCCCGGTTGACGTGCTTTGCGTGAAGGGCAGTGGCTGGGATATGGGTAAAATCGAGCCCGCTGGTCTGCCAGCCCTTCACCTTGAGCGTCTGAAAGCCATGGTGAATTATGAAACGCTCAGCGATGATGACATGGTGATGCTGCAGCGCCGGTTGCTGCTTGATCCTTCTTCGCCCAACCCATCGGTTGAAGCCATTCTTCATGCAATTCTGCCATTTAAACATGTCGATCATACGCATGCCAATGCGATTGTCGCACTGACAAACCAGCCCAACGGCGAAGCGCTTATCCGGGAATTGTTCCCCGAAATGATCATTGTGCCCTATGTCATGCCGGGTTTCGATCTCTCAAAGGCTTGCCTTAAGGCATTTTCAGAGCGCCCGGATGCACCGGGCATGATCCTGCTCAAGCATGGCATCTTCACATGGTCTGAAGACCCGCGTATTGCGTATGAGAATATGATCGAGGCGATCGACCGCGCTGAAAAGCGCATTGCGCAGGGCAATCCACATCCTTTTGGTCAGGCCAGTAGCAAAAAACAAGCGCAGGAACTGGCGTCGGTTTCAGATATTGCACCTATCCTGCGTGGCGCGATTGCGCTTGCAGGCAGCCAAGAAGGTCAGCCGCGACGTTTCATTATCGAGCATCGTTCCAATAGTGAAATCCTTGATTTCTGTGGTGCTCCAAACGTTGCTGATCTGGTGCGTCGCGGCAATGCAACGCCTGAACATGTGATCCATATCAAGCGTTACGGCGTGGCTTTACCCGCTCCGCTGGCAAATGATCTTGAGGGATGGGCGGCAAAGGTTAAAGAGGCTGTTGCAGCTTATGTGGCTGACTATACGCGCTATTTTGAGCGCAACAATGCCCGGGTCGGCGGTGGTAAAACCATGCTCGATCCGATGCCACGGGTGTTTTATGTCGATGGGATTGGCGTGTTTGCTGCGGGGCCGACACAAAAGGCAGCCCGTATCGGCGCGGATGTTGCAGAAGCAACCATAGAAGTCATTCGCGGTGCAGAAGGAATTGACCAGTTTGAAGCCTTGAGCGAGGAAGACCTGTTCGACATCGAATACTGGTCGCTTGAGCAGGCAAAGCTTGCCAAACAAACCGAGAAGCCACTGACGCGGCAGGTCGCGGTGATCACCGGGGGTGCCGGTGGTCTGGGTCTTGCGATTGCGCAGCGCCTGAAAGAACAGGGCGCTGAAATCGCACTGATCGATATTGATGCGCAGCGCGTGTCCGCAGAAGCCAGGCGATTGGGTGGCAAGGCTGTGACTTGCGACCTGACGGATCCATTGGCCGCAGAAAAGGCGATGGCCGAAATTGCGGCCTTCTACGGCGGTGTCGATATTCTGGTTTCCAATGCCGGGGCGGCTTTTCAGGGGGCTTTGGAGTCGGTTGATGATGCGCTTTTCAAACGCGCCTTTGATCTCAACTTCTGGAGCCATCACTATATTGCACGCGCGGCAGTCAAAGTTATGAAGCAACAGAAGACCGGCGGTTCCATCGTCTTCAATGTGAGCAAACAGGCGGTCAATCCAGGTCCGGATTTTGGCCCTTATGGCACATCAAAAGCGGCCTTGATGGCGTTGATGCGCCAATATTCTCTCGAACATGCTGTTGACGGAATTACGGTCAATGCCGTTAATCCTGATCGCATCCGCACGGGGTTGATGACTGACGAGATGGTTGAGGAACGTGCACAGGCGCGCGGCGTCACACCGGAGATTTATATGCGTGGCAATCTTCTTAAACGCGAAGTACTGGCGGATGACGTGGCGCAGGCATTTCTGCATCTTATTACCGCACGCACATCAACGGGTGCGGTGATCACAGTCGATGGCGGCAATGTTGCTGCGATGATGCGGTGACCAACGCGATTAAAGCGGCCGAGGCGCTTGAGGACGCGGCTGACTGGTGCCGGTGATACACCTGTCTCCAGGGCGATGTGCTTTGCCGGTCAGGCGCTGGCGGCGAAGCACTGCAATGCATTCGCACAAACCCGCATCTGTCAGCACGAGACCGTTCTTGGGCCGCGACGAACGCTCAGCCATGGTAGTCCCCCACCTTGCCTGAAGCGCTCTACCCAGCGCGCACGATCTTGCGCGAAACGGCATAGACACAAGCTGCTTGCACTTTTTTGAGCGTGCTGTCGATAACAGCCACGGCCATCTCCTCTCGACGCAAAGGCGTCAGTCGGGCATTCTTGCGAATCCTCATTCGGGGCGATCCTGGAAAACTGAGGTCTGGTAACTCCAGTCTCCTCAATCTGCTCAGAATGACAACCTCCTGAGAACCTACAGCTAGAGCGCGTTGAAATCTGCTGGAATCAGATCGGCGCTTTAGGCTCTGTCTGCATTCATTTGAACCATATCATAGCACAAGCGAGATGGACGGATCCGATGAAAGCGCAGAGCGTCTTCTCGCATCACAGTGCGATCCTTCTGAAACGGTTGAGTTTGATGAAGAAGCATTCAATCTGATGGCGCTCCTTGTAGAGCGCCCAATCTTTTGATGTCGTTCTCGAGTGTGTTGGACTGGCCTTGATCTGTGCGGTTGCCTTGAGGTTGTCGGCAATAAAGTTTCGCAGATTGTCCGCATCATAGGCAGCATCCGCAATGACATGACCGACACCGTTTAATCCGGGCAGAAGAGCCTGGGCCTGTGAGCTGTCGCCATATTGGCCGGGCGTTGGATGGATGCGGATCGGCAGGCCGATGGCATCAACGACAGCATGAAGTTTGGTGGTCAACCCTCCACGCGAACGACCGATACAGGCAGCGTCCCCCCCTTTTGTACCAGTCGCATCCGCATGCACTTTCGATATTGTGCTATCGATCAGAACATATTCAAAGTCTGGGCTGTTTGCCAAAGCATGGAAAAGCATTTCCCATACACCAGCGCCGGAGGCGCGCATGAACCGCAGTCCATTTCAACAACCGCCGGCAGACCGCGCCAGTGTGCCGTAATGGCGGCCATCCATAAAATAGCGTCGGCAAACAATCGGTTGTCGACCTCACTCCGCCCCGGCAGTCCAACCCGACCAGGTAAATAACCTTCAATTCGATCCCTTTGCGCGTATGTAAGAATTTGCCCACTCAAGGTGGTTCTTTTTCAACGACCTTGAATCAGAATTTCAACGAAAGGGGAAACCTTAAGTGCAGACAGTGCTTAATCTAGGGCATGTTGACAAAGTTTGGCAGCCGTATTTTGATGGCGGCGATGGCCAGGAATGCCTCGAAAGATTTTTTGGTTTTGTCTTACCGAGTGGCAATGCGACGGAATTGCTTTAACCTATTGAACATACGCTCGAAGCGGTTGCGATCCTTGTAAGCCTGGAAGTCGCAAGCTGGAGGGTTTTTCCGTTTGCTTTGGGCGGAATAACGGGCTTTCTGCCACTGCACAGAAGAGCGTCCCGAATGTTGTCGCCATCATAGCTTTTATCGGCGAGCAATAGTCTGGGCTTTCTCACAGGAATGGACATCAAGGCCTCAACTGCGTTGTAATCCGAAGCCTCTCTGCCTGTGAGGATGAAGCCAGGAGGGCGTTTTTGACCGTCTGTACGGGCATGGGCCTTTGTCGGAAACCCGTCGCGTGATCGACCAAAAGTTTCCTTATGAGTCCCCTTTTGCGCCGGCTGCCTGAGAATGACCACGAACAGTTGCGCTGTCGATCATATGTTGCCAGTCATCATTTAAGCCCAGCTCGATGAGTGTTTCCAAAAGAGCATCCCGTACGCCCTGTTCCGCCAAGCGTCGAAATCAGACATAACCGAATTCCATTTGCCGTAGCGCTCATGCATATCGCGCCAGGGACGGCCAACTCGCAAAACATAAAGCATACCGTTGAGATAACGGCGATTATCCAACGCAGGTCGAGACTTTCGCCCCGTTCAGCAGGCAACAAGCCCTCAATCAGAACCCATCCCTGCTCACTAAGATCCCCGCACGCCATAACTGCCTCCTACGGCGTAGACTCATAAACTGATGCACCAGATGCGGACAGCGATGAGTTTGACAGCAGCCAGGAAATTGGCCGGTTTTTGTCGTAACGTGTTGCAATGCCGCGATAGTGCTTGAGGCGGTTAAAGAAGCGCTCGACCAAGTTTCTCTGGCGATATACCCATGGCGAGAACGCAAATACGTCCT